>PAZG01000008.1 GCA_002715445.1 Flavobacteriales bacterium
GTTTGTCAAACACCCCAAGGCCCCCACCTTAGCCAACCGCCGATTGAGTGCCGGGGAACTGCCTGGCCACACGGGCATCGCGGCGGTTAGTTCCAAAATATTTTTTGTCACTAACATGCGTTATCTCAGTTAACCATGACATTGGAATTCCTAAAACAGGTGTTACTGTATATGATATTAACATGCCTGGGTACATATCATCTTTTAAATCTTTTGATGTTATATTAAAGTTCATATAAGTAGGAGTAATTCTAGGTAAATTTTTTGGTGAAGAAACAAAATTCCAAATTGTTTCTAAATCAGACTTTAAAATTTGCTCTCGCTTTAGTTGATAAATCATACAATAAATTATTTTATTAAATTATATTTACAACAATTATAAACTAATTAAAACCAATATTATTATGAAAAAAATTTTATTATTAACTACTATCTCAATGTTTTTGATGTCATGTGGAGGTGATGGATGGTCAGAAGACGACCGAAATATGGCTATGAATGAATGTGAAGGGACTTCAGAGCAATGTGATTGTATGATTAGTAAAATGGAGAAAAAATTTGACTCTTACAGTGCCATGATGAACTTTGACCAAACAGCAACTGAAGATGAAGTAATGGAAATGTTTGGCTTTATGTTAGAAGCGGCAGAAGATTGCGGTGTTGACCTAGACGATTTATAAAATTTATAATGCATTACAAAGAACTAATCTTATGATTAGTTCTTTGTGATGATAAGTATATAACCTATTCTAATTATTTGCATATATCAATAAAGTTCCTGCCCAATTTTCTTTCTGACCAACTTGCTCATAGTTTACATTTTTAAATCCAGCCCTATTTACCAAATTAACCCACTCACTGATAGTGAGGGTCTGTAAATTTAAATCTAAATCTTTAGGCCAACTTAATGACGGCTTATTTTCTAAATAATGATCGATTCCCATAATAAAAAAGCCATTATCATTAATCATTTTAGAATAAATATGTTTTAATGTCTTTAATGGGTCTTTTAAATAATATAATACTTCCATACTAAATACAACATCAAACTTTTCATTATAATTTAAATTATCTAAGTCAGCTTGTATATATTCTAAATTAGGGCTTAAAGAATTTGCTTTATTTATCATATTTTCTGCTCCATCAATACCAACGGATTTTATACAGTTTTCTAAATCATTAACTTTTCTTACCACCCAGCCATTTCCACATCCTATGTCTAAAAAAGAAAATTTGTTACTTGTTATTCTTGAAGGTGTTTTTTGCAACATAAAATTTACTGATTCGGCATGATTTTTCTCCATACCTAAATCTTTATTTTGTTCTGCCCACGAATTAAAAGTTTTTATTGGATTATTTTCCATAGTNATTTAAAATAATNTNTTTNCNTCTAAAGATAATNCTATTTTATTTTAAATTATGAAAAATAAAAATTTAAAAACTNNNGTCTCCTTAATTATTGGTGGATCACTTTGTTTTATTGGAACTNNTGTTTCAATATCTGCAATTGAAAGNAATAACGAATCAAGCGCAANGTTTGGAATGGTTTGTGTAATTTTTGGATATNTATCTATAATATTTGCAGGAATATTTCATATACTTAAAAAGTANTTATAACTCTACTATTATTCCTATAGAAGGTAAAAATTGGCCATATGTATTTTCTATATATAAGGGGCTATATGAACCATCTGAACTTTCAATTGGCAGACCAGATTGATCTCTCTCAACAGAGAGATATGGGCCAAGAGTTGCTACTTTATTATAAACATTTTCAATATCTAAATATATATTCAATGACCATTTTTTAAAGTAATATTTCTTATCTAATCTGATGTCTAATTGATGAAAGGAAGGATTTCGTAAAGAATTTATATTGTTATAATCTAAAATACCTTGTCCGTTAACCGCCCAAACATCTGCTTGCATAGAAATTTGTTCATTATATGGAGTATANGGGCTTCCACTCGTATATCTCCATTTTAATCCTATTTCCCANTTCCGGGAAAACTTCTTTGCTGCACATAAATTAATTATATGTCTTTGATCCCATGATGAAGGCAAATAATTGTTACTATTTTCAATGTTAGNAAATTGACTGTATGAAAAAGTATATGATAACAAACCATAAATTCCTTTGGTTAATTTTCTTTGGGCAAAAAATTCTAATCCATATGTTCGGCCTTTTGAAGAAGATGTTACAGGTTCATCACCTATTACTCCAAAATCTGCACCTAAATTTGCTAATGAAATAGAGTTTCTAACNAAATATGGATAATTATCATATTTCTTGTAAAATCCTTCTAAACTTAATTTAGTGTTAGATTTTGTTATAAATTCAAAACCTGATACATAGTGTATACATTCTATNTAAGTTAAATTGTTTTCTTTATTAATTAATACACCATTTTCTCGATAGCCCATAACAGTGTAAGGGGGAAGTTGGTAATAAATTCCTGAGTTAATACTAAATTTTAAATTAGATTTTAAATAATATGACAATGAAGCTCTAGGGGAAAATTGATCAAAAATATTAGACATAGATTTACTATAATTATTAAAATCTGTCCTTAATCCCAAAGATAACATCACTCTTTCATTAAAGAATTGGTTAGTAAATTGAGCAAAAAAACCGGTTTTCAAAAACTCTAAGCTAGAATCATAATTTATCTCTATTATTTCTCCATTTGCACCACTAATTTTATTATATGTTTCATTTAAATACTGTACGTAATCTGTTCCGGCACCAATGTTTAAATCCCAGCCCCATTTTTTAATTGTATACTCGTACCTAAATTTATTTTCAATTTCTTCAGATGAGTAATCTAAAACTAGATTTTCAATGTTTTCNATATTATCATCAAATTTTATAGCAGTATTATTTAGATGATTTCTACTTAAAACCAGGGTATGAAAACCTCCTTTAGGCATAAAGTACCTATACCTAGAGCCTATAGTATAATTCCACTGATCATTTACAGGGATATTATCTAAAATATATTGATTTCTATTTAATGTTTCGATATCACTGAGACCATCATTTGCTTCTTTATTTAATGAGAAATTGTCTATAGCACCTAAACCTATTACAGTTAATTCACTTTGATCACTTAGTCTATTTAAATATTTAAATTGAATATCGTTATACTCAGGTAAAAATGGAAGTTGGAGGGCCTTAAANAAAAATTGTAAATATGATTTTCTCGCAGATAAAACGAAAGATGAATTATTTCCTAAGGGCCCATCTAACAATAAAGCTAAATCACTAGAACCTAAAGTTAGATTCGTATTCAATTTATCAGGGTTACCTACTTTTTGAGAAAATTCAAAAATAGAACTTAGAGTATTTCCTCTATTTGACGGGAATCCGCCAGAAAGNTAATCTACTGATTCAATTAAATCTACATTTAACATACCTACGGGTCCNCCTGAAGAACCTTGAGTAGAAAAATGATTAATGTTAGGAACCTCTATACCATCTAAATAAAACACATTCTCATTGGGAGCACCTCCTCTAATAATAATATCATTTCTAAAACTGGTACTGGAAGCTACACCTGGGAAAGATTGAATTACTTTNGAAATGTCTCTATTACCNCCNGGACTTCTTTTTATTTCAGAAGCGCCAATGTCTTTAATTGAAATAGGATTCTCTTTAGAAAACAACGGTTCAGAAGTTAATTCAACTTCATCTAAATCACTGCCAGTTTGATCTAACTCAATTATTTGATATATAGAACGAGAAGGAGTTAATTTAAGCTCATAGATAGTTTCTGTTTTATATCCAATAAAAGAAACTTGTAAATTATATATACCTGGATTTAAATTATTTATTTTAAAAAAACCTAAGGAATCTGTAGAAGATCCTAATCCTAAATCAACTATGGATACATTTGCAAATTCAATNGGTTGGCCAGTATATCTGTCAATGACCAANCCACTAATGTTATTATTTTGAGCAAATAATTTTGTGCAAAACAATAATAAAATCATTATTTTTCTCATANTACATNTAGCTAGTACGACATTTTTTTATCAAATTTTCCTAAGTCAAATTCTGAAGATTCTAATATTAATTTAGCTTCTTTTAATTTACCTGAATTAGTTAATACATATTGTTTACCCTGATTGGTGCTGACTTTTTTAAATACATTTTTTATNGAGTAACAATCATCAAAACTATCCCCATATCCNCCTATAAAACATAAAGATTCCTCTCTAGTTCCATTTTTACTTGATATCCTAATAACAGCATCCATTCTTTTATCAATTTTAAAACATCTTTTAGTTTCAATAACCGTGTTTTCACCTAAAACTTCAAATACATCATAATCAATAAATGATGTCCTCACCTCTTTCTCATATAAATTACCATACATAATATCAGATTCATTAAAACTAGAGTTCATTAATTCATCATAATGAATCGGTGAAACTCCATAGGTTCTAAAAACTGAAAGAGAAAACTTATCAAGTAAAAACATTTGTACTTCGTTTCGTGACATTGACTCAATGTTCTTATTTAATGATTCAATGGCTGCCCTTTCCCTTGCAGATTCTAATGCTTGTTTTAAAGAANTTATATTAACATCTTCTAATATTGCACCATAATCATTCACTAAACTAACTAATGGTCTATATATCCAACGATTTTCTCCTGAAGGTAATTTTATCTCTATCCAATTATTTAGGGCATCTGTCCTTAGAAAAACTTGACCTAAAGTAGCTTGNCCAACTATAGACGAAGAAGTTGTGGGTTTAAACCTAATATTTACTACTTCTTCTTCAATTTGGACATATTTTTGAGAAAAANCAATATTNNNNTTNATNANAAAAAAACAANATATAAANTNNAANTANNTCATNTAATAANNATTTTAGNNGGCTAATATAANANATATTTTTNAAGGCTTTTAAANATGTCTTTATTTTTTGTATAGTATTTTAATAAAAAAATTATACAAAATATTTTTATAGAAGTAAATTATTTTGTAAGTTTACACCGTATTTAATCAATTATAGCACCAAATTTAAATTAAAATATATCTATTATGAAATTAAAACTACTATTGCTGCTTTTTTCTATTGCTTNTTTTAATTGGGGCCAAAATGTTGTTTATGATATTAACCTTCCTTGTAATATAAGTGAAGCAACGGGTTGTGTATGTCAAAATAGTGAAGAAAATGATTGTGATTTACTTCCGGATATTCAAGCTTCTTGGTATGGAATATTAACTTATGCNGATGGGCCAAGCGAGTACCCGCAGACTGGCGCAGGCGCTAATAACGGAAGGCTCAGAATAAGTGTATCAACACCAAATACAGGATACGGACCTTTAACTGTTAGGGGAATCGATGATAATGGTTACGCATACTTTTTGTGCGATGATGACACAATTCAGGTTCAAACAAATGGTTCAATTGGAAACTTTTACTGCGACAACTCTGACGAGCCAGCAAAACATTTAGCAATACAAAGAATTTATAAAAAAAATCCTAACAATTTCTATATTGATTACATAACGAATGCTGATATGTCGTGGTCTTCAAATTATAGAATGTGTGGGTTCGACGATGCAAACTATAATGGTGTTAAAGATAATAATGAAGATTATATTTCTGATTGCGAATTAACAAGGTACAATATGGAATACTCTGATAGATTTGCTGGAACAATGACTTATCATCCAACTCACGGACACATGCACTCAGATGAGTGGGGCGTTTTTACATTAAGAGTTCAAGATCCAAACGACCCTAATCCTCTAAATTGGCCTATCGTTAGTGATGGGGCTAAAATGGGTTTTTGTCTAATGGATTATAACGACTGTGGTGACAACGCTGCCTACGGCCATTGTAGAGATGAAAATAGATACTCTCAACAATATCTTGAAGATTATCCAGAGGTTGCTGCTCAAGGATTTGACGGGGGGACGATTTTAACTGAGAATAGTGATTTCCCTAATAACGGACTAGGTGGACAAAACTATGGTTGTAGTGTAATTGAGCAAGGTATTACAGTGGGATGGACTGATATATACAGTGAGTATCTAGATGACCAGTGGATTGATATAGACCCAAGTTTATGTAATGGTGAGTACTGGATTGTTGGTGAGATAGATAGAAATAATTTTTATTTGGAAGAAGATAAAGATAACAACTGGACTGCTGTTCCAATAACACTAACACAACAATTAGATNCNCAAAATTTTNAAGTAGAAATTNTTACNAACAGNGCNCCNGTATTATGTGANGGAGAGTCAATNACNCTANCNNCNTCAATTAANAATCCAACAATGACCTATTCTTGGTCAAATGGCATGACTGGGCCGAGTATTGAAGTTTCTGAAACAGGAACATATTATGTTGAAGTCACGAGTCAGTGTGGAAGCAGTACTTCTGAAGCAATTGAAGTAACTTCAACCTATGTTTCTACACCAGCATCATCAAATGCTATAATAGACGAAGGTGACTCTGCAATATTAAGCGCTTCAGGATCTGGTGATATTTTTTGGACTGANAGTAACGGTATGGTTTTAGGAAACGGTGATACATTTGTAACACCGTCATTATATGAATCGACGTCTTATTATGTTTACCAAGAAGAGGAAATTATCCCAGCTCCGNAATATTTAAGCACAGGAGANATTGAACATCTTTGCAGTGGNGGGGGAAGCTGTGACTATAGTGGCACAGTATATAACGGAGGATTAAGATTCACAGTTGAAAACGAACTAANATTAAATTCTGTTAAAGTTTATGCAGGATTTGACGGAGAAAGAGTATTTCAACTTAGAAATACTTCTCTTGATNTAATTTACGAATCAACTACAGTANACGTTCCAGAAAGCGAAGANGACGGCTTTACTGTANANTTAAATTGGGTAATACCAGTAGGAGAGTATATTATAACAACNGACTCTGATNTAAATAATNNAAACTTTGGGGATAATAATCCTATGTTAAAAAGAACAACNGATGAACTCGCTTCATTCCCTCANACAATTGATGGAATAATTAGTATAAACGAGGGTTATTACAATAATGAGGGTAACGATATAAGCGGAGCAGGATTTAGCACNTCTTATTACTACTATTTCTATGATTGGAAAATAAATAATGAATGGGAAATAGGNGGAATTACATGTGAAAGTGATTTATTAGAAGTTGAAGTAACTGTTAACGAAAACATATCAAGTATAGATGAGTTAAGTGGCTTAAACTTTACACTTTTCCCAAACCCAGCTTCAAATAAATTAGAAATTCAAGCTGAAAAAATAGATGAAAATGTAAGCATCAGTTTATACAATAATTTAGGTGAAGAAATTGATTTACTATNTAATGGANATTTAAATAAAACACTAAGCTTCGATATATCTAATTATCCAAAAGGTATATATTTCATCGAAATGAAATCAAAAAATAGTTCTAAAATTCAACATATTTTATTTAACTAAATAATAAAAGCCCTCTAAAAAGAGGGCTTTTTTATATTATGAATGTTAATTATTTANTAATTCTAATTATTCCGCTGATTTCTTTAGGACAAATAAACTGGATNGTNTTCGANTCAGAAAATTCACTTTTGCCATATAATCAAATAAATGATTTACATATAGATTTAGATAATAATTTATTAATCGGCTCTGAATATGGTGCCGCAAAATTGAATACTAATCTAGAATGGGAGGTTTATTATAACGAAGGAGAATCTTCAGGTCTNAGTGGTAATATTATAAAATATATAAATACGGATTTAAATAATAATATTTGGTTTTGCGGNCCTGATGGAATTTCAATTCTAGATAATAATGGCACATATTCGTATTTAAATTCAAGTAACTCAAACCTGCCCAGTAATTTTACAAAATCTTTATTTTTTGAAAATAGCGAAAGAGCCTGGATAGGAACTACTAGTGGATTGGTTTTAGTTGATAATGAAACATGGACTGTCTTTGATTTTTTAGGTATGATAAATATAACTTCAAATCATATTACTAAAATAATTAAACACCCATCTAATGAAACTATTTTTTTTGGAACATTAAATGGNGGTCTCATTACATTCAATAATGATTTTACNTTTTACAATAACGATAATTCACAATTACTCGACAATACTATAAAAGATCTATACTTTGATGAAAATGAAAANCTTATTATGACAACNACTTTTGCTGGACTAGGTGTTTGGTCAAGTAGTAATTTTTGGACATGGTTTAATTCACAAACCAATCCCTCATTGCCTTTTTTTATAAATAGTTTAGATGAATTAATTATTGATAATGAAAACAATATATGGATAACAACAATGGAAAATGGGCTGGTAAAATACTCAAATAATACCTGGACATTTTATAATAGTCAAAACTCCAATCTTCCAGAAGATAAAATTAATTGTATCGAATTTGACAAAATTAACAATAGAATTTGGGTAGGAACTGAAACAGCNGGAATTGCATATACTGATTTAAATTATATTAATTGCAATCAAGAAGACTACAAAAAAAATGANATAAAATACTCATATAATAATTCAAATATAACAATCAANAGCTCTAATCATATAACTATTAAATTGCTAAACAGCTCTGGCGCAACAGTTAAAGAATTAAAATTAAATAAAGGATTAAACTACATTAATATTAATAACCTTAGTTCAGGATTATATTTTTTATATAACCCCGAACTAAGTAATCAGTTAACACAAATATTTAAAATGTAACCTATTTATTTAAAGTATGATCAGGCTCGTAACTTAAGTTATGATTAGGGATATAATCTAGTACTTTAGCATCTGTTTCAGAAGAGTCTTCTTTACTACTATACGAATTGTTAGATTCCTTAGTATTTGTTTTAGATTCGATTTTTTTTGGATTATCCGANTCATCAGATTCATTTGAACTATTTAATAAATCTTCATCTGAAACTTCTTCAGTATTNTCAACTATTTTTTCTGTTTTTTCATTNTCTGTGTCGCCACTACTTAAAAAATAAAAAACACCAGCACCTAATGCTAGTAATATAAATAATCTTCTGGGGCCCATTGTAGATTGTTTTTCTTCACTCATAATATATTTTTTTTTCTAAAATAGAAATTTATAATTAATTGACATGATAATCATTAGAAATAATTTCAATGATTTGAATTACAGACCTGTTTACAATATAATAATAACTATTTTTTCCNTCTTTTTTAGAATTAATAACTCCATGTTTTTTTAAAATTCCTAAATGAAGAGATATTACAGGCTGATCAATATTAAGATGAGTATGTATTTCACTAACAGATAAAGATTGATTTTCAAATATTAATCTAATNACTTTAATTCTAATTGGGTGAGCAATTGCTTTTAAGAGACTTGCTATTTTTTTACTTTTTTCATTCATATCAACTTATTTTTTTTCTTAATCTAGCGACAGGAAAATTCATTTGCTCTCNATACTTNGCAACAGTCCTTCTAGCTATTTTATAACCCTTTTTATTTAACTCATCTACTAATTTTTGATCATTTAACGGCTTTTGAGAATCTTCANTTTTAATGAGCTCCNNAATAATATTTTTCACCTCCTTCACAGANATATTTTCACCATCGCTTTTTGCAATAGATTCTGAAAAAAAATGTCTTAAAGAAAACGTTCCATATGGTGTGTCGACATACTTGCTATTTACCACTCTAGAAATAGTAGAAATATCTAGGTTAGTTTTTTCAGCCACATCCTTTAAAATCATTGGCTTTAAATCACTTTCATCACCAAATAAAAAATATTCTTTTTGGATCTCAAGAATAGTCGACATTGTTAAAATAAGTGTTTGTTGACGCTGGAAAATAGCGTTTATAAACCATCGAGCAGAATCTAATTTTTGCTTGGTAAATAATAACGCTTCTTTTTGAGATTTNCTTATGTCTCCCTTTTTTTCTTTATTCAATAATATTAGGTCAGAAAACTCCTTGTTAACTCTTAATGAAGGGGCATTTCGCGCATTTAAAGTAAAATTTACTTTTTCATCCTCTACTTGAACGGTAAAATCAGGAATAATTCTTTGAATATATTTTCCTGAATCTATGCCACCTCCTGGNTTTGGATTTAATTTTTCTATTTCATTAATTGCTGATTTTAATTGCTCTNTACTTAGACTTAAACTATCACATATTTTTGAATAATGTTTATTTGTAAACTCAAAAAACTTTCTTTTCAAAATTACAATGGCTCTCTCTATGTGCTCTGTTTTTTGCTTTCTATTTAACTGAATAATTAAACATTCTTTTAAATTTAAAGCACCTATACCAGGAGGGTCAAATGTTTGTACGATTTCTAAAATTTTTTTTATTTCTTCTACAGTACATATCAAATTCTTTGAAAAAACTAAATCATCTGCAATTGCTTGAGTGTCTCTTGTTAAATATCCATCGTCATTAATGCANCCAATTATAAAATTTCCAATTTCAGNTTCCTTNTCATTTAATTTGTGTTCACCTAATTGTTTTTGTAAAGTATCAAAAAGACTTTCACCACCACTAAATGGTATCTCTTTTACTTCTTGATCAGAGTAACCACTATTTTGAGAGTATAATTTATACTGCGGGATTTCATCGTCACTTATATACTGATCTAAATCGGCATCTCTACTTTCGTATAAATTTTCATCATTATCAGGTTCAGGTTTTGAATCCAAGTTATAGTCATTAAATTCATCTAATTCATTTTTATTTTCTAAAGCAGGGTTTAACTCTATCTCTTGATCAATTCTATTTTCAAGCTCCAAGGTAGAAAGTTGAATTAACTTCATTAACTTAATTTGCTGAGGAGATAGTTTTTGAAGTAATTTTTGATTTAATGATTGCTTGTTCATGAAATATTAAAATTCTACATTATTTGGTGTTCTAGGAAAAAGAATAACATCTCTGATGTTTTGCATACCTGTTATAAATTGCACAAGTCTCTCAAGTCCCAAACCAAAGCCACTATGAGGTGTTGTTCCAAATTTTCTAGTATCTAAATACCACCATAATTCTTCTTGAGGAATATCCATTTCCTTCATTCTTTGTATTAAATAATCTAACCTTTCTTCTCTTTGTGAGCCACCTATAACCTCGCCTATTCCTGGCATTAAAATATCCATTGCTCGAACAGTTTCACCGTCATCATTTTGCCGCATATAAAAAGCTTTTATTTTTTTAGGATAATCTATAATAACAACAGGTTTTTTAAATACTTTTTCAACTAAATATTTTTCATGCTCAGATTGAAAATCAACTCCCCAATTATCTATTGGGTAAACAAACTTTCCTTTTTTATTCTTTTTTGAATTTTTTAAAATTTTATAAGCTTCATTATAACTTATTATTTCAAAATTATTATTTACTACAAAAGTCAATTTTTGGATTAAATCCATTTCATCNCGCTCTTCTTTTTTTAATTGAGATTGACGCTTAATAAAACTTTTATTTAAAAANTCNATATCGACTTTATAGTGCTTTAAAACATAATTAATNACATACTTTAATAATGACTCAGCTAGATTTATATTTTGCTCTAAATCACAAAAAGCTATTTCGGGCTCAATCATCCAAAATTCAGCAAGATGTCTAGATGTATTAGAATTTTCAGCCCTAAAAGTTGGACCGAAGGTGTAGACCTTTCCAAGCCCAAGTGACGCAAGTTCAGCTTCAAGCTGACCNGATACAGTTAAATGTGTTTTTTTACCAAAAAAATCAGCTGAAAAGTCTTTTTCGCCTTCAGGTAAAGTTGTAACTCTAAACATTTCTCCAGCNCCCTCTGCATCAGACTGAGTTATAATTGGTGTGTTTATATAATAAAATCCTTGACTGTGAAAAAAATTATGAATAGAATAACTGATAGCATGCCGAATCCTAAAAATAGAACTAAAGGTTTTAGTTCTGGATCTAATATGTGCATTTTCTCTTAAAAATTCAAAAGAATGCGCTTTTGGTTGCAAAGGATATTCTTCAGGGTTAGCTAATCCAATAAATTTTATCTCAAGTGGATTCAATTCAAAACTTTGGCCAGATCCTGAAGATTTCACTAAAGATCCGATCAACTGTAGACTACTTCCTGTGTTTATTTTTTTTAAATAATCATCATAATGTTTTGTGTCGAAAACAATTTGAATGTCCTCNAAACAGGAACCATCATTTAAAGACACAAAAGTTACATTTTTACTTGCCCTCTTAGTTCTTACCCATCCAGAAATTAGATATTTAACGTCTAATTTTGGTTCATTAAATAATTCTTTTATTGTCACTTTTTTCATGTATTTATGAAATTTATTATTCACAAATTTAAATATTAAAAGAGAATAGAGCTAACTTTTAAGAATTCTATTTTTTTTGTTTTATTTTTACAATATATAAAGCTCNATTATTTGAATGCAAAATTTTTTATCAAAAATATCTANTCCCAAAGATTTAAGAAAACTTAAAAAGAGTGATCTAAAACANGTTGTAAGTGAGGTGAGAAATTTTATNATTGACTCTGTGTCAGAGAATGGTGGTCATTTTGGGGCTAGTCTGGGTGTAGTTGAGTTAACAGTTGCTTTACATTATGTATTTAACACTCCAAAAGACTTGCTAGTTTGGGATGTAGGGCATCAAGCCTACGGGCATAAAATTCTAACCGGGAGAAAAAAAAGGTTTAATACAAACAGAAAGCTTAAAGGTCTTAGTGGTTTTCCTAAAAGATCTGAAAGTGAATATGATACATTTGGGGTTGGTCACTCCTCAACATCNATTGGCGCAGCATTAGGTATGGCGATTGCATCAAAGCTTAAAAAACAAAAAAAGCAACATATTGCTGTAATTGGTGATGGAGCAATAGGAGGAGGAATGGCATTTGAAGCTCTTAATCATGCTGGAATTGAAAATTCAAATATTCTAATTATTCTTAATGATAATTGCATGTCAATAGATCCAAATGTAGGTGCTTTAAAAGATTATTTATTAAAAATTAGCACATCTAATATTTATAATAATGCAAAATCTGAAATTTGGGATTTACTGAGTAGTTTTAGCCAATTTGGAAATAGCGCAAAGAAAATTGTTAAAAGAGTAGAAAAATCTATTAAATCAACTCTTTTAAATGATAGTAATTTCTTTGAATCATTAAATTTTAGATATTTTGGGCCAATAGACGGACATAATGTTGAAAAATTAGTTGAAACACTTGAAAAGTTAAAAAAAATAAAAGGCCCAAAAATATTACATTGCCTGACAGTTAAGGGTAAGGGTTATGAATTAGCTGAAAAAGATCAAACAAAATGGCACGCACCAGGAATTTTCGATAAAGAGTCTGGTACAGTTGTAAAAAACAAAACTACAGTAAAAAAATACCAAGAAATATTTGGTGAAGCAATAGTTGAGCTAGCTAAAAAAAATAAAAAAATTGTGGGTATAACACCGGCAATGCCATCAGGATCATCATTAAAAATAATGATGGAAAAAATCCCATCACGATCTTTTGATGTTGGAATTGCCGAGCAACATGCTGTAACTTTTGCTGCTGGTTTGGCTACGCAAGGAATGGTTCCGTTTTGCAACATATACTCCACATTTTTACAAAGGGCATATGATCAAATTATCCATGACGTCGCTCTACAAAATTTGCCAGTTATTTTTTGTATCGACAGAGCCGGGTTGGTAGGTCCGGATGGGCACACCCATCAAGGAGCTTTTGATATAGCATTCATGAGATGTATTCCAAATATAATTATAACAGCCCCAATGAATGAGATTGATCTTCGCAATTTAATGTATACTGCACAATTGCAAAACAAGCATCCTTTTTCAATAAGATATCCGAGAGGAAAATCAGTTGGCCTAAAAATTTCACAAAAATTTAAAAAATTAACTATTGGAAAGGGTAGAGAATTAAATAAAGGAAAAAAAATTGCTTGTATTAGTATAGGTCACATAGGTAACGAAGTTCAAAATGTAATAAATAAGTTAGAAGACGAAAAAATAAAAGTGGGTCATTATAATTTAATATTTATTAAACCACTTGATGAAGTAATGTTAGATAACATTGCAAAATCATATGAACATTTAATTACAATTGAAGATGGTTGTATCGCAGGTGGAGCAGGGACAGCAATTTTAGAATATTTTTCTTCAAAGGGAATACAAAAAAATATTTTAAGATTAGGTATTCCAGATAAGTTTATTCCTCACGGTACTCAAAAAGAACAACAAAAAATATCAGGAATTGACAGCTTTTCAATTGAACAAAATATCCGTGATTTACTATAACTTAAAATTTTCCATAAAATTAATTGAGTAATCTCCTTTAATAAAGGAGTCATTTTTCATCAATTTTAAATGAAAAGGTATAGTTGTTTTAACACCTTCAATAACAAATTCACTTAAAGCTCTATGCATTTTAGCAATTGCTTCTTCTCTGGTTTGAGCAACTGTTATTAATTTAGCAATCATAGAATCATAATAAGGTGGAATAATATAACCGCTGTATACGTGGGTATCTGTTCTAACTCCATGTCCACCTGGAACAAATAAATTAGTTATTTTTCCAGGAGAAGGCATGAAGTTATTATAAGGATCTTCTGCATTAATTCTACACTCAATAGCATGTAAATCGGGGGTATAATTTTTTCCAGATATTTTAATGCCAGCAGCAACTTTTATTTGTTCTCTAATTAG
This sequence comes from Flavobacteriales bacterium, assembly GCA_002715445.1. GTDB lineage: Bacteria > Bacteroidota > Bacteroidia > Flavobacteriales > TMED113 > TMED113. The sequence goes on from PAZG01000008.1 coordinate 14,676, forward strand.
ATCGTAGTTTATAACTTCTTCTGTAACCGGATGTTCAACTTGTATTCGAGTATTCATCTCCATAAAGTAAAAATTCCTATTCTTATCAACTAAAAACTCAATAGTTCCAACACCTTCATATTTCACCGCTTCACCTGCTTTTATGGCAGCTTTTCCCATATCATCTCGTAACTTATCAGTCATAAAAGGGGATGGTGACTCTTCTAATAATTTTTGATGACGTCTCTGTATTGAACAATCTCTTTCTGATAAATGACAAACTCTTCCCTTGCTATCGCCAATAATTTGAATTTCTATATGCCTAGGCTCAATTAACAACTTCTCCATATACATGTCATCATTTCCAAAACCTGCAAATGCTTCTTTTTTAGCACTATTCCAGGCAGCTGATAATTCAGTGTGTTTTTTTACAATTCTCATTCCTTTACCACCACCACCTGCACTAGCCTTAATCATTACAGGATAACCTATTTTCTTTGCAATTTCTTTTGCTTCTTCTAAGGTTTCTATAATTCCATCGGAACCTGGTATTACTGGAACACCCGCTTTCTTCATTGTTGATTTTGCATTTGCTTTGTCTCCCATGTTTTTAATCATTTCCGCACTTGCGCCTATAAACTTTATTTTATTCTCTAGACAAATTTTAGAAAACTGTTCATTTTCAGACAAAAAACCATATCCAGGATGAATTGCATCTGCATTAGTAATTTCAGCTGCAGAAATAATGTTAGGAATTTTAAGATAAGAATCTGCTCCGCTTGGTGGACCAATACATACAGCCTCATCAGCAAAATTTACATGCAAACTGTCTTTGTCAGCTTCAGAGTAAACTGCAACAGTCTTTATCCCCATTTCTTTACATGTCCTCAAAACCCTTAGTGCAATTTCTCCTCTGTTAGCTATTAATATTTTCTTAAACATATTAAATTATTTATGATGGGTCAATCAAAAAAAGTGGTTGATTATATTCTACTGGTGACATATCATCAACTAAAACTTTAACAATTTTTCCTGAAACTTCAGATTCTATTTCATTAAATAATTTCATCGCTTCAATGATACATAAGACTGAGCCCTCTGAGACAGTATCACCTACACTTACAAATGCATCTTTTTCAGGAGAGGGCCTTCTGTAAAAGGTCCCTATAATCGGAGCTTTAAACGTAATATAATTACTTTCATCCTGAGTCTCTGCACCGGCATCCTGACTTATTTGCTCCTTAACTGGCTCAATAGATTGAACAGGAGGAGTCGATTGAATCGATGCCTGTTGCACTTGTACAGGCGGGGTTTGAATAGGTGGCAAATATTGATTTGGTATTACTTCAGGAATAACTGCCTTTCCTTTTGGAGGCGATTTAATTGATAGTTTAACATCTCCTATCTCTAGATCAACTTCTGTAGCTCCAGATTTTGCTACAAATTTAATTAATTCTTGTATTTGTCGTAAATTCATTTATTTAAATTTTTATTTAAATTATAATAAAAAATCAAATAAAATAGAAAAATATTNATTTTTTTATTTAAAAAACTCAAATAATATGCTAAAAAGTAAGTTTTATAATGATTATTAGGAAATAATATGTCTTAATTTAAAAAATTATTAGTTTTTTATCTAAATATTAACTAGAATAGCCCCATTTTAAATAAATTGCCCCCCATGTAAANCCCCCACCAAATGCAGCTAAAATAATATTATCATTTTTTTTCAGTTTTTGCTCCCATTCCCATAAACAAAGTGGAATGGTTCCAGCNGTTGTATTGCCATACTTTTGAATATTGATCATAACTTTTTCATCGCTTAAACCCATTCTTCTTGCGGTGGCATCAATAATTCGCAAATTTGCCTGATGAGGAACGAGCCAAGATATATCTTCAGAAGATAATTTATTTTTTTCCATAATTTCTGCTGCCACATCTGCCATTCTACTTACAGCAAACTTAAATACTACTTTNCCATCTTGATAGACATAATGCTGCTTATTCTTTACCGTCTCTAAAGAGGGTGGGTTTAATGAACCCCCGGCATTCATTTTTAAGTATTCTCTTCCAGAACCATCAACTTTTAATATAGCGTCTTTTATACCTAAATCATCTTTTGTGGGCTCAAGCAAAACAGCCCCCGCTCCGTCTCCAAAAATAACACACGTTTGCCTATCTTCGTAATCAATAATTGATGACATTTTATCCGCTCCTATAATTACTACTTTCTTGCAAAAGCCTGACTCAATATAAGATGAGCCTGTTTTAAGGGCAAATAAAAAACCTGAGCAGGCAGCAGAGACGTCAAACGCAAAAGAATTAGTTGCGCCAACTAAATCTGCAACTATACAAGCTGTAGATGGAAAGACCATGTCAGGAGTGACAGTGGCACATATAATTAAATCAATTTCTGATGCTTCAGTATTTGTTTTTTTTAACAAGCTTTTAACTGCCATTGAAGACATGTGAGCAGTTGCTTTTTCCGGATCTTTGAGTATCCTCCTTTCTTTTATACCTGTCCTTGTAGTAATCCACTCATCAGATGTATCCACCATAGTNGACAACTGTTGATTAGTTAACNTNTCATCTGGAACCCAACCTGAAACACCTGAAATAACGGCAGATATTTTAGCACTCATAAATATTTAATTTAATAATGCTAAGAAAGTTAAAATTTAATAAAAATGAAAATAATTATTCCGAAAATAATTTTCCTTTATAGTAAGTTTTGCCCTCATGAGTATAAGCGCGATGAAATACATGAGCTTCTCCGGTATTTTTACATACAGATACAACTTCCTCTTTTGCTTTATAATGAGTTCTTCTCTTATTTTTTCGAGTTTTAGAAACCCTTCTTTTTGGATGCGCCATTTTATTTTTTTTTTAGTTTTTTTTTGTAGTCTTTTAAAATTTTTGAGGATATCAATTGTCCAGTTTTTGTTGCTTTAAACTTATCTAAATTCAAAATGGCATCAGAATTACAATTTTTTATATCATGTTTTCTTGTTATTGGTATTAAAAAAAAACAAGTGTCTTGTAATAGTTTTTTTAAATTAAAATCTGTAACCTTGGAAGAAATAAAAATGATACTGTCGTCCTGCAATTTTATATTTCGCTCTTGTGCCTTCAAAAAGAAGGTGTCATTTCCCTTAATTTTAATATTTAAATCATCACCACATCTATCACATAGAGTCAAAATAAAACCATCTACTTTTATTTCNAAATGCCAATAAGTTTGCTTTCTCTCACAAGAAACCGTAACATTCAACAAACAACTTTTAATTAGAACATCTCCAATAAATTCAAAGAACAAATCATCGAGTATAAAATCTTTACTCNATTTTTTNCCCAACTTCTCAGGAAGACCAATAACATATCTCTTATCCCCCATATTTAAAAAATTGGAAGGACAAATATATAATATTTTTATTATCTATTAAAAATTATCTGTTATTGAATATTTCTATACCTAATTTTATTGCTGCAAAAAATGAATCGCAATTCACAACACCTGTGTTTNCTATATCATAAGCNGGCCCATGATCNGGAGAAAGCCTAATTATAGGAAGTCCCGCAGTAAAATTTACACCACCTTGATTAGAAGATAACATTTTAAAAGGAATTAGGCCTTGATCATGATACATGGATAATACAGCGTCAAAAGATTTATATTTTTTTTTAGCAAAAAAAGCATCTGANGAAAATGGNCCANAAACATTAAGGCCTTCCAGCCGCTTTTGTTTAATTGCAGGAGAAATTATACTAATCTCTTCTTGNCCNATTAATCCATTATCTCCAGCATGAGGGTTTAATCCTAAAACNGCTAACTTAGGGTGATTTATATTAAAATCCATCTCTAAAGAGCGAGCTAAAATTTCTATTTTATTAGAAATTTTATTTATACTAATTTTCGAAGAAATTAATTTAATTGGAGTGTGATTGGTTAGAGTGGCTAATTTTATTTTATTTGATGCTAAAAGCATTAGGTTCTGTAAAACACCACACTTATCTCTTAAGTACTCGGTATGTCCTACAAAGGGTTGTTTTACATTACTTTTACAAAGAGGCATTGTAATTAATATATCAATTTTNCGATCTAAAGCAAAATTAGTGGCACACTCTAAAGATGAAAACGCGGCAGAACCAGAGAAAGGAGTCATCTTTCCTGGATTTATTTCTAGATCATCATTTAAGCAATTAAAAATATTTATTTTATTTTTTTTTAATTCCGAGATATTAGAAATTAAATTATATCTAGATGCATTTTTATTGTTTTTACTATAAAAACTCCAAAGCTTTANTGATCCAAAAAAAACAATTAAAATTTCTAAATCTAAAAGTCTATTAATNGATTTAATTANTATTTCTGTNCCAACTCCATTTATATCTCCACAACTTATACCTATTNTGGGTAACCTNGACATTATTATTTATAGTTTTTTATAAATTCACATAATAAACGAACACCTGCCCCTGTCCCCCCTTTTGGGCTTAAAAAATATGGTTTTTGTAAAAAGGCTACGCCAGCAATATCTAAATGAATCCATGGATAAGCTGGCTTTTCTTTTTCTTTTGTAAAGTGCTCTAAAAATTTACCCGCGGTAATATGACCAGCTTCTGCAGAACCAATGTTCTTTAAGTCTGCTATATCAGATTCTAGTTCTTTTCCATATTCCTCCCAAAAAGGTTGCAAAGCTATTCTTTCATTAATTTTTAGACCCATTTCTTCTAAAAGATTAATTGTTTCATTAGACGCATTTCCCATTGCTGCCATTCCATATTTCCCTACTGCTCTAGCCGCAGATCCAGTTAATGTAGCTAAATCAATGACTAGCTTAGGGTCAAAACGCTTAGCATAATGTAGGGCATCTGCCAAAATCATTCTTCCTTCGGCATCTGTATTTAACACCTCCACTGTTGAGCCATTCATCATTTTAACAACATCACCTGGGACATAGGCATTGCCTCCCGGCCTATTTTCAACAGCCGGTATTAGTCCAATTATATTAACATTTAATTTCATTTTAGCAATAGCATAAATTGCCCCCACAACAGCTGCCGCGCCAGCCATATCACACTTCATCATNTCCATAGAATTAGCAGTGGGCTTTAAACTTAAACCACCGGTATCGTACATCACACCCTTACCAACTAAAACTATTGGCTTAGCAGATGACTTTGAGTGTTTGTAGGAGAGTATATTAAAACTAGAGGGGTTTACAGACCCTTTGTTCACTGATAAAACTCCCCCCATTTTTAAATCTTTAATTTGTTTTTCTTTTAAGNTTTCTAAAGTGAAAAAACTTTTTTNACTATATTTTTTTATTTCTTTTGCTAATTGATTAGCNGTTAAAAAAGATAAAGGCTCATTTACCAAATCTCTTGCAATAAACACACCCTCGATCATAGATAGATTAATTAGTTCAGGGTTTTGATAAGTTATTTTTAAAATTGANGATTTTTTTGATTTATATTTTTCAAACCTGTAATTTAATAATAGAAGGGACTCCACGAAAATTGTATATAAACTACTTTCTTTAATTTTGTTATATATTTTGACTTCTTTTGATAAATCTGAGNTNAAAATNTGATTGTATAATTTAACTGCCTTTTCTCTCATCAAAAGAGAATTTTCTTCTGCGACAACATAATAAACTAAATCGTTATTACAAGACTTTGAACCTGATTTATCAACTATAAATATTTTTATCATAGTAAAAGATTTTATTTTTTATAATTTTAGCATGGATTAATTAATTGCAAATATAAAATTTATGTTCACAGGTATTGTACAAAAAATCGGGTTAATAGAAAATATGGAAAAAAAAGTTGACTCAATTGATTTCCATATTAGAACACCAATGGCACATGATTTATCAATTGGGCAGAGTGTTGCTCACAATGGAATTTGCTTAACCTTGACAGACTTGAAAAATAATATATACACAATAACTGCTGTAGAAGAGACTATTCAAAAAACTACAATTAAAAAATGGAAAATCNGGGACTTTGTTAATTTAGAAAAAAGTCTAGTTTATGGGGACCCAATGGATGGACATATTGTTCAAGGACATGTTGACTGTACTGCAGTATGCACAAATATTTTGAAAAAAGAAGCTGGGTATTACTTTACATTTAAATACCCACAGCAATTTAAAGACTTAATTTATCAAAAAGGTTCTATTGCAATAAANGGGGTTAGTCTAACTATATCAAAAATTATTGATTCAAATAACGAATTAGAGGTTGCAATTATACCTCATACTTATGAAAATACCACATTCAAATATATTAAAACAAATAGTTTAGTTAATATAGAATTTGACCCTATGGCNAAACAAATAAAACGTCAAATTANTCTTTTAAAACTGTAAGATATCCTTTGTACGTTTCCTTTTGATTTTGTGTGTTATTGAAAACATCCAAAACATAGTAATAAACACCATCCGAGGCTATAGTTTCCTCCTGACTTTCTGAATAATCTATTACGAAGCTATCAAANTTAATTTCACCATCCCACCAAGAGCCATTAATACCATAATTATTACCTANNTATACTACACTTCCCCAACGATTAAAAACAGTCAATAAACTATTTGAATAAATTTCAGGATCTAAGCCATCTATTATAAATAAATCATTAACATCATCCCCATTTGGAGTAATTACATTTGGCAAAACCAATTCACAAGAAAATCCTATTTGTACTACAGAACTTATCTCACAAGCAGAATATTCAAAAATATAAATACCATAATTTGGTACAGTAACTACCGTTTGTGGTGAAAACGGATCTTCGAAAATAACGCCTGGTTCTCCAAATATTTGGTTCCACGGACCACCATTTTCAGCTTCGGTATAAGCAATTAAATCTGCCTCAAAAATACAATCTTGATGATCGGGGGCAAGAATAAATGGTTCATCAGGAGCAAAAACTACAGTTGTCACATCATTAGACTCACATGCTGTAAACATAAACTGATATGTGCCATACTGAGAAACCGTAACACTAGTATTTAGACTGCCTGAATCACTAAAAACAGCAGTAGCACCAACAGGACTACTAAGTGTTGACCAGCCATCTATAGGCCCGGAACCAACCACTTCTAATGTTGTTTCAAAATCACAGAAAACAACATCTTGATCAACAATACTAGGGGCGTTTGTAATAAAATCTACGCTTATGGTTTGAGAACCTGCACAACCTGTAAATGTAAAATTATATGTTCCATACTGAGAAACATCTACATTAGTTGTCAAGCTATTTTCGGATGAAAAAATAATATCACCTGGACCCTCACCTGTCCATTGTAAAATATCACCCTCAACATCAGCAGTTAATACTAAATTCAAATCACATACTATAGGAGATACTACTGGTGTAATTTCTGGATTTCCATCTAAAACAGTAATTGTAACTAAATCATCCATAGTTCCACAATCATTAATTAATGTCCATTGAAAAATATTATCCCCTAATGACAATCCCGTAACAGTTGTGTTAGGGTCACTTGAATTATTAAAAAGCCCTGTACCTGAAATTAATGTCCACTGTCCCGTTTCAATTCCTGATTCTGGGCTATTAGCAGTTAATGATGTAATATCAGAACAAATTTCTTGATCATCACCAGCTAAAGCATCGTTAGGCATTACCCCATCCATTTCAACTGAAATATTCTCTTCGTCAAAACATCCTGCATCAGTAGAAATTGTTAGTAAATATTCTCCTGGCGGTATATTATTTAAAATATCTGTGTCTTGTGAGTTTGTTTGTTGAATTACGTCCCCGGAATCATTTTGCCAAGTAAAATCAAAAGGACCGGTACCTGTGGGGTTGGCTGATATTTGACCATCAGGCGCTGACTCCCAACTACAAGAAGCAGGTGATGTATCATAACTAATTTCAATTTGCTCAAATATTACATTTACTTCATCTTGCGCTGTACCTCCACCAAATCCAGCGCAACCCCCACCTTCACATAATTCCGCTTGAGCAAAGTATGTCGTTGTTTCAATTGGAGTAACATCAATAGAATTTCCTGTTCCAAGTACATTTCCAGCATCATCAAGCCATGTAACGGTGTTTCCAGTTATAACTGGCTGATATTCTATTTCTTCAATTATATAATCGTTTGCTCCATTTGGAGTAAACCTATAAGCATCTTCAAGTGCATCCCACTGATTAGGAAAATTTCTTACTATTCCGTCGGGACCTGTTACAACATTTGCAATTGTTCCATTATTATTATGAAGGGCGTGGATTGCCGCCCCACCATTCCAAGTTAAACATAATGGTTTTTCAGAAATATGTGTTTCAATAATGTTTGTTGTTTCAAATAACTTAATTTGACTAGTATAACAAACATCAGTACATTGAAACATTGGAATTGCACAAAATGTAACAGTAAATACTCTATTGGGAGCATCTCCAGTAATACTATATTGTATGTTTCCACCGATTCCCGGATTAATATCCTGCCATGGGCACATAATTGCATTCAATGGATTTCCAGCATTAGGAACCGCGGCGTTAATTCCCCATGGAGAAAATCCATTTGCATTTCCTAAATTAAAAGTNATATAGTTATTCGATGCAATTACACATTGGTTATAAGTATTACCATAAAATGTAAAATTAAAACCTATATTAACTACCCCTCCATAAGTATCATCAGAACCTATTCCAGTATCTGTTCCATCAATACCGTTTGCTGTTGCCGTTAAAGTAATTGTTTCTTGTTCACAAAGAATAACATCATCAGAAGCAACTATCTGAGCTGAAACATTAAGAGCTGTTAATAGTGATAAAATACTAAATAAAAAAACAAATATATTTTTCAACATAAGACAAATATAATGAGATTATTAATAATGATAATTANCATNTATTAATTTATTTAAATGTCATAGATTTGTNTCATTATTTGACAACAACAATAATGGATACAAAACAGGAATTTATTAGAAACTTTTGCATTATTGCACATATCGATCATGGGAAAAGTACATTAGCNGATAGATTACTTGAATTTACAGAGACAATTGATAAAAAAGATCTTCAAAACCAATTGTTAGATAATATGGATCTCGAGAGAGAGAGAGGCATAACGATAAAAAGTCATGCAATACAAATGGCTTTCAAACAAAATGGTCAAGATTATTGCTTAAACCTNATTGACACTCCTGGACATGTTGATTTTTCATATGAAGTTTCTAGATCAATAGCCGCNTGTGAAGGAGCATTGCTTATTGTAGATGCAACTCAGGGAATTCAAGCTCAAACAATATCCAATCTATATCTTGCAATTGAAAATGATTTAAAAATAATCCCAGTATTAAATAAAATTGATCTAGCAAGTGCTCAAATAGAAGAAGTTAGTGACCAAATTATAGACTTAATTGGTTGCGAGAAAGAAGAAATAATACATGCATCAGGAAAAACCGGTGAAGGGGTGGGCAACATAATTCAATCTATAATAAAAAAAATTTTACCACCAAAAGGTGATCCTAACGCTCCTGTTCAAGCGTTAATTTTTGACTCAGTNTTTAATTCNTTTAGGGGTATAGANGCTTATTTTAAAGTTGTCAATGGTAAAATTCGTAAAGGTGAAAAAGTAAAGTTTTTTGCAACAGGCAAATCCTACTTTGCAGATGAAGTAGGTGTATTAAAATTTAAGAAAGAGCCTAGAGATTTTATTAGTTGTGGAGATGTTGGTTATATTATTTCAGGAATAAAAAATGCTAATGAAGTAAAGGTTGGTGATACAATAATATCTATGGAAAATCCATCAGAAAAACCTATTGACGGTTTTGAAGATGTAAAACCAATGGTTTTTGCAGGAATATATCCAGTTGATACTGAAGATTACGAAGAACTAAGAAGCTCCATGGAAAAATTAAAATTAAATGATGCCTCTCTACACTTTGAACCAGAATCATCGGCTGCTTTGGGTTTTGGGTTTCGATGCGGTTTTTTAGGAATGTTACATATGGAGATTATTCAAGAAAGATTAGATAGAGAATTTAATATGAATGTTATCACAACTGTACCCAATGTCTCATATTATGCCTATACAAAAAAGAAAGAACAAGTTTTAGTAAATAATCCGTCTGATTTACCTGATGGAAATGAGCTTGAGTATGTTGAGGAACCATTTATTACAGCACAAATAATTACTAATAGTGATTTTATTGGTCCCGTAATGAACCTATGTATTGAAAAAAGAGGTGTTTTGAAAAACCAATTTTATATTACAACAAATAGAGTAGAAATAAGTCTGGAAATGCCTCTTGCTGAAATTGTATTTGATTTTTACGATAGGTTAAAAAGTATTTCTAAAGGATATGCATCTTTTGATTACCAGCCACTTGCTATGAAAGAAACCAAACTAACAAAAGTAGATATATTACTGAATGGGGATAAAGTAGATGCGCTTTCTTCATTAATTCATCAAAGTAACGCTTTTCATATTGGTAAAAAAATGTGTATTAAACTGAAAGAGTTGATACCAAGACAACAATTTGATATTGCAATACAAGGAGCCATAGGTGCTAAAATTATTGCTAGAGAAACCGTTAAGGCCTTAAGAAAAGATGTTACTGCAAAATGTTACGGTGGAGATATCACAAGAAAAAGAAAGTTATTAGAAAAACAAAAAAAAGGCAAGAAAAGAATGAAGCAAATAGGAAATGTTGAAATACCACAATCAGCATTTTTAGCAGTATTAAAATTGAATGAATAATTTTATTGTTATATTTGCTTCTTTAATATATAAAACTCAAGAAAATGGCAGCAAAAAAAAGAACTACTAAAAAAGCTTCAAACAGCATTGTAGAACCACAACCTACAACAAGCTCTAATGGAAGAAGAATTGCAATTCTAGTAATTATAGTATTAGGTATCGTTATTTTATGGAGAAATGACCCTCCTGCTGATGAAGACAATTCTTCGAATAACACAGAAATGCAAATGGAAAATGGTTCAGAAACTAATTATGGAGATGATGGCCAAGATTTAAATTATACTCCAAATAGAGACTATGATTATACTCCAAATAGAGACTATAATTATTCACCCCAAGGCATCTAGTTTACTATGGCCGGCCACAGTAAATGGGCAAATATAAAACACCGGAAAGGGGCGCAAGATAAAAGAAGAGCTAAACTTTTTACCAGAGCAATTAAAGACATTTATGTCGCAGTGAAAGAATCTGGTGATGATATTAGTTCTAACCCCAGATTAAGAACGGCTATTCAAAATGCCAAGGGTGTCAATATGCCTAAAGATACTATTGAGCGCGCTATAAAAAAAGCTTCATCAAATAGTGGTGAAACTTATATAGAAACTACATATGAAGGCTATGCCCCAAACGGCATAGCCTTATTTATTGAGTGTACCACTGATAACATCAATAGAACAGTAGCTAATGTGCGAGCTGTTTTCAACAAACATAATGGAGAGCTAGGGAAAAATGGATCGCTTGAATTCTTGTTTAAAAGAATGGGGGTATTCACTATTGACACAAATACAGTTAATATTCCAAAAGAAGATTTTGAAATGGAGTTAATAGATGGCGGATTGGAAAGTCTAGATTTTCTAGAAGACGAAGAAATTTATATTGCATATACCAATTTCGAGAATTTTGGGATAATGATAAAAAAAATGGAAGAACTAAATATAACTCCAAAAAATTCTGAAATACAAAGAATCCCATTAGATACAAAAAAACTAGATAATGAAACTTCTAAAAAAGTTCTTAATATGATTGAAAAGTTTGAAGAAGATGATGATGTTCAGCAAGTTTTTCATAATATGGAAATAAGCGAAGAATTAATGAATAATATTATTTAACAACATGAATGTTTTATTATTAGGATCAGGCGGAAGAGAAAATGCTATTGCTTGGTCAATCAAAAAAAATTCTAAACTTAAGAAGCTTTACATTGCACCTGGTAATTATGGAACATCTTTATTAGGAACAAACATAAAATTAGATATATCTGATTTTAATGAGATTGAAAATTTTATAATTGAAAAAAATATAAGTTTATTAATTGTTGGACCAGAGCAACCAATAGTTGATGGAATATTTAACTACCTAAGAAGTTTTTTCAACTCTGACGAACTTATCATTATCGCACCAAGCAAATTAGGTGGGGCATTAGAAGGAAGTAAAAAGTTTGCAAAGGAATTTATGGATAGACATGGAATTTCGAACGCAAAATACCAAACATTTAAAAAAGAAGAAATACAAAAAGGATTAGATTATTTAAGAACACTTAATCCTCCATATGTTTTAAAAGCCGATGGACTAGCAGCAGGAAAGGGTGTTATAATTTCAAACAATTTACTTGAAGCTGAAGAATCATTAAAAAAATTACTTTTAAAAAATCAATTTGGAGAAGCTAGCAAAACCGTATTAGTCGAAGAGTTTTTAGAAGGCATTGAGCTGTCTGTTTTTGTTTTAACAAACGGAATAGATTATAAAATACTTCCCCCGGCAAAAGACTATAAAAGAATAGGTGAAGGAGATAAAGGGTTAAACACCGGAGGAATGGGCTCAGTCTCTCCCCCATCATTTGCTGATGACTTGCTTATGGAAAAAATAAAAAATAAAATAATTGAACCAACTATTCTTGGTTTACAAAAAGAAAAAATTGAATATAACGGATTTATATTTTTTGGTTTGATTAGTGTAAATGGAGAGCCAAAGGTAATTGAATATAATGCAAGGCTGGGTGATCCAGAAACACAATCGGTTCTCCCGAGAATTAAATCTGACTTACTAGACTTATTAGTTTCAATAAACAAACCAAAAGAGTTTAAAGATTTTAAAATTAATATCCAAAAAAACACTTGTGTGTCAACAATTTTAGCATCAAAAGGGTACCCAGAAAAATATACTAAAGGGTTTAAAATATCCGGTTTAGATTCTAAATCAAGCAATTCATTAATTTTTCATGCTGGCACAAAAAAAGAGGGTGATTGCATATATACAAATGGTGGAAGAGTTTTAGCTGTCACTTCTATTGGAGAAAATTTAAATAAAGCCAAACAAATAAATACAGAAGAAATAAAAAAAATATCTTTTCAAGGGATGAATTACAGAAAGGATATAGGGTTTGATCTTAAATAAATTTTTTTGCACACAAAATAAAGACAAAACTTCCTATTCCAATAAAAATCCAATTTAATGGCTCACCTATAATCGGTATTATCTTAAAGGTTTCTTGGAAAATATCAGCTATACAATTAAAAAAATCTTTCATAAATTTCAATTAAACTACACAAAAATAACTTTTTTATGAATATTAACTAATAATAAATTGCTTAAACAAACAATCTATTTTATATTAATACAAAATTAATAATTATTTTAAAAAATGAAATTCGGTGTTGTTGTGTTTCCTGGATCAAATTGTGATCATGATGTTGCATATGCTTTAAAAGAAAAATTAGGAAAAAATGTGGTTTTTTTATGGCACAAAGAAAAATCAATTAAAAACTGCGACTTTATTATATTACCTGGGGGATTTTCTTATGGCGATTATCTTAGGTCAGGTGCGATAGCACAATTCTCTCCAATTATGCAATCCATTGAAAAACATGCTAAAAATGGAGGATATATTTTAGGCATTTGCAATGGGTTTCAAATTCTATGTGAATCAAAATTGCTTCCTGGGACTTTATTACGAAATAAAAATCAAAAATTTATTTGTGACAATGTTTTTATTAAATCTGCAAATCCAAATATTTTTGAAAACAAAAAAATATATAAAATTCCAATAGCTCACGCAGAGGGCCGTTTTTATTGTGATGAATTAACATTAAAAAATTTAATTAATAAAAAGCAAATACTGTTTAAATACTGCTCAAAAGATGGTGAAGTTAATGCTGATTCCAATCCAAACGGAGCATTAAAAAATATAGCCGGTATTTGCAATGAGCAACAAAATGTTTTTGGAATGATGCCTCACCCAGAAAGAGCTTGTGATGAAAATTTAAATAATACTGATGGAAAATTTATTTTAGAATCTATTTTAAGCTTTTGTAAAAAAAAAGAGAGTGAGCTTTAAACAAAAATAGCACCATTTAAATTTATTGAATAAAGCCCACTCTCACACCCCAATACTATCTTACTTATATACATACAAATATTATGCCAAACTTAAATATATAGTTTGTTTTTTAAAATATAATCCTTAACTGCAGGCATTAATTGATTGCTAATATCCGTACTGTAGATTTTAGAACGTATTGTAGAAGAGGAAATCGGAATTGTTTTCATATGAACTAAAGAAGCAATGGAATTTAATTTTATAAGCTTATTATTTAAAGGATGATCTTTTCTTGGGTAAACGAATAATGGGAATTTTTTGATAATTTTTTGTGAATCTTTCCATAAATGGATTTTATTAAAATTATCTGAGCCCAGAATTATTGAATATTTATAATTTAGAAAAGATTTTTGCAAATAATTTAACGTTTCAATAGTATAGTTTGGCTGACTCAATTTTAACTCTACATCACATATTTTAACATTATTTAAATCTAAAAAGGTTTTTTGCAGCATTACCGTCCTATGGTGAAAGCTTGTAATTAAATTGTTTTGCTTAAAAGGGCTAAGAGGAGACAGAACAATCCAAATCTCTTCAAAATTTTTAGTGTTAATTAACTTTTTTACAATTTCAAAATGACCAAGATGCGGTGGGTCAAATGTGCCAAAAAATAATCCGATTTTCATACTTTTAACATATAAATTCTTTTACCTTAATCAAAGCATTTTTTTTTGCCTCCTCTAAATCATTATTAATAAGAATATAGTCAAAAGATGATTTTTCTTTTTCTTCAAATTTGGCTTTTGCTAATCTAGTCGAAATTTGTTTTGAATCTTCTGTACTTCTAGAATTAAGGCGATCACTAATATCTCCAATGGAAGGGGCTTGAATATATACTAAAAAAGCTTGACTATTAAATATTTTTTTTATTGACTTTGCTCCAATTACATCGATATCAAATATGACATTATAGCCTCTTTCTATTTTACCTAGAACCTCGCTTTTTAATGTGCCATAAAAATTATTATTGTAGACCTCCTCCCATTCTAAAAATTCATCTGTTTCAATTTTTTTTTTAAAATCCTCAACACTTAAAAAAAAATAATCTTTTCCATCTTGCTCATTTTTTCTTTTCAACCTAGTGCAGGCAGAAACAGAAAATACTAAATTTAAATTTTGACTTAATAAATGTTTAACGATAGTAGATTTCCCTGAGCCACTTGGGCCAGAAACTACAATTAATTTTCCCTTTTTTTTACAATACATTTTGAACCTGTTCTTTAATTTTTTCTAGTTCTTCTTTAATTAAAATAACACTTTTTTGTAATTTGAAATCAGAAGACTTTGAACCTATCGTATTAACTTCTCTTAGTATTTCTTGGCATAAAAAGTTTAATTTTCTACCTGCTTGATCTTCTTTCTTAATTAATTCTAAAAAAAATGAACAATGGAAATCTAATCGCACTAATTCTTCAGTAATATCTATTTTTTCTAAAAAAAATATCATTTCCTGCTCTAATCTTGATTTGTCAATCTTCAAATTAAAGGTTTTTAATTTTTTTTCTATTTTATCTCTTTTAGGTTTTATTCTATTTTTTTCATTCTTTTTAATTAAATTAATTTGAGATTGTATTTTTTTTAAATATTTAATTAATTCCTTTTCTAATTTACCCCCCTCTTTTTTTCTATATTCAGAAGTTAAAATCATTGCCTTCTTAAAAAATTCTATAAGCTTTTTTTCATTTTTTTTAATTAATTTTTTTGATTCTTTTAAATGAATACCCGGCATAGTTAATGCTAATTGAAGGAGCTCTTTTTCTGATAGAGATGAAGAAAGTTTTTTAAATTGTTTTATATAAAGGCTAATCTTGTTTAAATCCAATAATTCTCTTGAAAAACTATTAGTTAAAGTAGATTTAAAACTAAAATCTATCTTACCTCTTTTGAATATTTTTTTAGCAAGCAATCTAATTTGCGAATCAAATTGATCATTTAGGGACTTTATATTACAATCAAATGTTTTACTATTTAATGTTTTAATTTGAACTGAATATTCTATTCCATCGATAATTTTAGTGGAAAAGTTATAGCCTGTCATCGAAATAATCATAATAAATATATTTTAGAATGCAATATACAAAACAGACATGTTGAATTATCTTTTCTTTTGTTGTTTATGTGCATTTCTTATTTAAACTACATTTGGGAAAATGTAATTAATAATATTAATTTAGTGTAAAAGAAATAAATAATTTCAACAAATGAAAAATATTAAATTTGACACTAAAGTCATTCACTCTGGACTAGAAACAGATCCTACAACTGGTTCAATTATTACACCTATATACCAAACATCAACTTATGTTCAATCCAGGCCAGGAGTAAATAAAGGTTTTGAATACTCTAGAACGGCTAATCCAACTAGAACAGCACTTGAAAAAAGTATAGCAGATATTGAGAACGGTAAATATGCTATATGTCACTCAAGTGGCATGGGAGCGGCAGATGCCATTATTAAACTTTTAAATCCAGGTGATGAGATAATTTCTAACAAGGATATTTATGGAGGAAGTTACAGAATGTTCGAAAGAGTTTTCTCTAAGTTTAATCTAAATTTCAAATATGTTGATTTAACTAAAGCTGATAATTTAAATAATCATTTAACAAAAAAAACAAAATTAATTTGGGTAGAAACTCCTTCTAATCCATTAATGAATATTATTGATATAGTTGAAATAAAAAAAATAATAAATAAAAATAAAAACATAATTCTTGTAGTTGATAACACATTTGCAACTCCTGCTCTTCAGAATCCCTTGGATATGGGGGCTGATATAGTATTACATTCTGTTACCAAATATTTGGGCGGACACTCAGACTTGGTTATGGGGGCTTTGGTGCTAAATAATAAAAGACTTTACGAAGAACTATTTTTAATTACGAAAAGCTGTGGGGCTGTGCCTGGTCCAATGGATTGTTTTTTGGCGCTAAGAGGAATTAAAACCTTATATGTTAGAATGCAAAAACACTGTGAAAATGCTAAAAAAATAGTTAACTTTTTAGTAAATAATAAACATATAGAAAAGGTATATTGGCCAGGATTAAAAAATCATCCAAATCACAAAATTGCAAAAATGCAAATGAGAGATTTTGGAGGAATGGTTTCATTTGAACTCAAAAAAAATAACTTAAAACAAGCTACAAGTTTGTTGTCAAATCTTAAATTATTTAAACTTGCCGAATCTCTTGGAGGAGTAGAGTCACTAATATCTCATCCGTATTCAATGACACATGCGAGCTTGTCAAAAGAACAAAAAAAGATAAACAATATAACAGAGGGGCTAATCAGAATTAGCATCGGGATTGAAAATCATGAAGATCTAATAAATGATTTAACTAATGGATTTAATAAATTAAAATAACATCTATGAAAAATAAATTTGCCGTTATTGGTTTAGGGCAGTTTGGTACAGCAATTGCAAAAACATTGTCATCTAGAAATGCAGAAGTTATAGCTATTGATAAAGATTTAAATAAGGTAGAAGATATAAAAGATTTTGTTGCTTATACGGTTGCTATTGATGCTACAAATATGGACGCGTTAAAAAGCCAGAATATTCAAGATATGGATTGTGTAATTGTAGCAATAGGAGAAAATTTTCATTCAGCTATACTTTGCATAAATATTTTAATTGAACTTGGTGTAAAAAGAATCATTGGAAGATCAATGGGAGAAAATGAAAGATTAATTTTAGAAAAGCTTGGAATTAAAGAAATTATATCCCCAGAGGATGAACTTGGCTTTAGAATTACAGAGTCTATTTTAAATCCAAATATTTTATTTAGCATGCCATTACCAGATAATTATTTAATTGTAGAGCTCAAAGCTCCTAAAAAAATATGTGATGAGAAACTTGGTGAAATAAAATTAAGAGAAGACTTTGGATTAAACTTAATAACAATTCTNAGAGCAACAAAAATCAATGAAAATTTAAAGCACCATATTTCTGGAATACCATCAGCTAATACGGTAATTAATTCAAGTGACATTTTAGTGCTCTTTGGAAAATCTTCAGATATTACAAAGTTCGTTGACATCAATAACTAATTTTAAATAAAAGTTAATATACCAGACNATTTTTACTGAATCTATTTTTTTTAATGAGTTTAGTTAGTTTTTTTTGACTTATTTTATGCTATTTACTTAATTTACAGCTAGTTACATGACTCCTTAATTAGTAACACTAAAATGTTAATAAGTCATGGTTTATTTTAGCAGTAAAAAACCAAAATAACAGATTAAAAATTATACAATAAAACATTTTTAAAGAAGAAAAACATAAGCTAATATAATTAGATTAGAATTCAATATTTTTTGGAAAGAACAACGATTACTATATAAATTTGAGTGTTTAATCACAAAAAATATATATTATGGATAAAGTATTCTCAGGTTTTAAATCTTTTATTGGAGGTTTAACTGGATTAATGATGTCTCTTTTAGGACTAGGTATAGTTGCAGAAGTATTATTTGGTTCTCAAGATGGCTGGTTAAATGTAATGGACAATATTGGCTCATTTGTTGAAAGATTTGCTGAAGGTGGATTTATAGGTCTAGTTGCCCTTTGCATTGTTCTTGCTTTAGTTAATAAAAAGTAAGTTTATACTCAATATAAAAAACCCGCTACTTAGCGGGTTTTTTATATTTACAATTATATAACATTATGAAAAAGATAATAAATAAGTTCAAAGAAATAATTGATCAAATACTGCCTCTATCATTTTCTTTACTTTGCTTCGGTATAGTTTTTCAACTAATACTAGGAGCACCTGTTCTTGGTTGGGATGTAGTTGGTAATATTTCTCAAGCTATTGGAAAATTAGGGCAAAATACATTTATCGGTGTAGCTGCCCTGTTGTTTTTTTACACAATGATTATAAAAGATAAAAAATTATAATTTTAGTGAGCAATAAGCCAATTATTTCCTATACCCATTTCAACTTTTAAAGGAACTTTAGTTTTAAAAGCATTTTCCATGCAATCTCTTACTAACAATTTCATCTCATCCTTTTCTGAATTTAGAACATCAAAAATTAATTCATCATGAACTTGTAATACTAGTTTAGAATGCAAATTTTGTTTAATTATTGTTTCATTTATTTTAATCATTGCTAACTTAATTATATCTGCCGCAGAGCCTTGAATTGGAGCATTAACAGCATTACGCTCAGCATGGGTCCTCAATAAAGCATTTCTAGAGTTAATATCAGCTAAATAGCGCCTTCTTCCTAAAATAGTTTCAACATAACCATTATCACGAGCAAAATTAATATTGTTTGACATATACTCTTTTAATTTTGAATATTCTTTAAAATATGAATCTATAACATTTGCTGATTCTTTTCTTGATAAATTTGTTTGTTGACTTAAGCCAAAGGCAGAAACACCATAAATAATACCAAAATTTACTGTTTTTGCATTAGAACGCATTTCAGGGGTAACTCTTTCTAACGGAACTTTAAATATTTTAGATGCCGTAATTTTATGAATATCTTCTCCGATAGCAAATGATTGAATCATAGTAGGCTCTTGACTTAATTCTGCAATAAGTCGTAATTCTATTTGAGAATAGTCCGCAGAAATTAAAACATTATTTTCAGAGGGTATAAAAGCCTTTCTAACCTCCTTTCCATAATTAGTTCTAATTGGAATGTTTTGCAAATTTGGTTCTTTAGAGCTCAATCTTCCAGTACCAGTAATTGCCTGATTAAATGTAGAGTGTACTTTTTTAGTTTTTGGATTAACTAAATTAGGTAGAGCATTAACGTAAGTAGATAACAATTTTTCAATTGATCTATATTCCAAAATAAATTTAATAATTGGATGTTTATTTTTTAGCTTTTGTAAAATTGGTTCAGATGTNGAAAATTGACCTGTTTTAGTTTTTTTTGCTTTCGGATCAATTTTCAAATGATCAAATAAAATTTCACCGAGTTGTTTAGGAGAAGAAATATTAAACTCTTTACCCGAAATATTAAATATTTTTATTTTTAAGTCATTAGAAATTTTTTTAAGTTTTATTGAGTATTCTTCTAACATTTTTTTGTCAATAGAAAAGCCTACCAACTCCATNTTTGATAATATAAATAATAATTTCATTTCAATATCCCAAAANAAATCAATTAGTTTATCTTCTTCTAACTTTCGATTTAGTATCAAGTATAATTCTATGTTTCTAATCAATTGATTTGATAATATTTTTATGTATTTTTTTTTATGAAGTAACGGGTTAACATCATTACTAATNTCTGAANCAAATTCATGTATGTATTTATTAGTTATTCGATCCAAAGTATTATTGCCGTCAGGGTTAAGTAAATATCCTGCCAACATAATGTCAAAAAAACTTTTAGANGGTAANGGCGAATTAAAAAAAGATAATTGATTAATTATATTTTTGAAATCATAACCTATTTTAATAATCTCTTTTGAATAAAATATACTATGAATTAATGTTTCAATTATTTGTATATTACTTTTATCTGGCTCAAGAATAGTTACATGATGATCCGTACTCGCTAATAAGACATATTGTATATTTTTTGTGGTATTTGTATCAAAAATTATATTAATCGAAACTTTTTTTTGTAATAATAATTGTTTGGAATAACGTTCTATATCNTCNGATTTTTTAATGAATTTTGCAGATTTATATATAGAGTTAATCTTTTTATCTAGTACAGGCTGATNAAATAAATCTAATTGATTTTCCTGATGATCTTTTTTTTCCTCTTCAGTAAGTTGNGCTTCTATGTCTAATGATTTTTTTACTCTATTAATAATGTTTTTAAATTCTAATTCCTGACATAATTTTTCAAACTTTTCAGAATTAGGCTTTTTTCTAATTAAATCGGAGATAGAGACTTTTAGAGGCGCATCTATAATTATCTTTACTAATTTTTTAGACAGAAATGCATTTTCTTTTGAGTCAATTAATTTGTCTTTTAGTTTTCCACTTATCTCATCCACATTCTTATAGACACTAACTAAAGAGCCATATTCTTCAATCAATTTTTGTGCAGTTTTAGNGCCAACACCAGCTATTCCAGGAATATTATCAGAAGAATCTCCCATCATTGCAAGAAAATCAATAAACTGATTAATACTTTGCAGACCATATTTTTCACATATATCTTTTTCGCCCATAATTGTTGGCCCATCACCTCTTTTACCAGGTTTATAAATAAAAATATTGTCTGTAACTAATTGTGCAAAATCTTTATCGGGAGTAATCATATATGTTGTAAAACCTTCTTTTTCTGCTTTTTTACTCAATGTTCCAATTAAATCATCTGCCTCATAACCAGGTAAAGAAATTTGCTGAATATTTAGAGAATCAATAAGTTCTTTAATGTATGGGATAGCTAAGGAAATTCCCTCGGGCATTGCGTCTCTATTTGCTTTATAATCACTATATAGCTCATGTCTTTTTGTAGGACCCTTTAAGTCAAATACAGTTGCAATATGAGTAGGCTTTTCTTCACGGATAAGCTCTGTTAAAGTATTTANAAATCCATAAATAGCAGATGTATCAAAACCCTTAGAATTCATTCTCGGATTTTTAATAAATGCAAAATATGCCCTATATATTAAAGCATATGAGTCAATTAAAAATAGTTTTTTTTTACCGTGGGTTATCATTACAATAAATTAAAATTAGTTAAAAAAGTATAAATTAGTGGTGGTATATAAAATTAATCTTGGAAAAAATACATAATTATTTAAAGGAGGAGGTTTCGGGTTATTCCTTGGCAATATTTAGAGTTCTATTTGGTTCTTTGTTGTTTATGCAAAGTATTTATTGGATCTTATCAGGATTTATTCAAGAAAATATAATTAACCCTACTTTTTTATTTCCTTTTATTGATGGATTAAAGCCTCTTTCTAATCATTTTATGATTTACGGTTTAAATATTATCTTATTAGTAAGTTCATTTTGTATTTTAATTAATCGATTTTACCGAATAGGCTTAATCATATATTTATTTTCCTTCACTTACCTGTGGTTATTATGTCAAGGATATTTTAATAATCATTATTATTTATTTTCAATTATTTGTTTTTTGCTAATATTCCCCAACTCATTGTTTTCAAATACTGAAAAAGTTAGGTTACCTAGGTTATACCTATTTACCTTGCAAGCACTAATTGTATTAGTCTATATAATTGCTGGAATTAATAAAATAAACCCTTACTGGCTTCTAGATCTTCAGCCTATGAAGCATATTTTAGGTCAAATCGGAATAAAGGAAAAATCATTTTTAATATATATTTTTTCATATTTTGGGATATTATTTGATTTGTTAATAGGACCGCTACTAATAATTAAACGNACTAGGTATACAGCNATATTACTAGCAATATTATTTCACTTAACTAATTTTTTNATATTCATTTTTGCAAATGGTGAAATTGGCTTCTTCCCATTTGTAATGATTGCTACATTAATTCTTTTTATTGATTCAAAAAAGCTAGAATCTTATAAATTGAAGACTAATGCTAGACTTTTAAATAGACAATACTATAAAAAGCCCATATCATATTTTTTACTATTTTTCTTATTCATTCAAATTATCTTGCCATTTAGACATGTTTTTTTTAAAGGCTATGTCGACTATAACGGAATCGGCCAAAGATTTTCATGGAGACTGAAAAATATGTATAAAGAAACTTACCCCAAAGATCGAATTACTTTTTATGTGAAACATCCAGAAGCACGTGTCAACATGATAACTTTTGGATTATACCCAGGTAAAGTTGATTTCTTGAAAGACTCATTAAATATTCATTTAACTAATAGACAAAAAACAAACATCCTTTATTATCCCAATATACTTTCAGTTTTTGCAAAAAAAATGGAACCCAAAATAATTGAATTCCTTAAAAANAAAGAAAAAGAAATTGAAAATTTTAATGCCCCNAAAAATCTAATTATTAATGGGGAGTACCAAATAGGTTTTATGGGAAGAGAAGCACAGCTTCATTTTGACACTACAATAGATTTAACAAATATAAAGGAAGTACCTATAAAATCATATTCTACAAACAAATGGATAATGCCCTTGAAATAAAACTATTCATTATATATAACATTTAAAACAGTTTGGCCAACCGCCTGAAGAGTTTCTTTATCAATATTNTCCATGTTATCTTTGTGTGTATGCCAATGTTGATTAAATGTGTGACCATTAGAATTATCATACTCAATAATATCAATAGTGGGTATGTGGCGACCTAACATTTTGGTAATCTCATTGATTACTATATGATCATCAAGTATAGAATAATCCTCACCAACATTCATCTCAAAATAATCTAAATAACCNCCTTCAATTCCTTGTGTCCAAACTTTNTTCACTACATCCGAAGCATAGTATTTAGAATGATAATCCGGAACAAATACCGCATTGGGTCCACCAACCATATCTAGTAAAATCCCGTATCTTGCTTGATAATTTTCTTCATGTAAATTAGTTGACCANTACTGGGAACCTAAACACCAACTTAATGGGTTAGGGTTTTGCTCATCNCTCGTCCCCTGATCTTCAACGTCAAAAAATATAATATCTATTCCGACATAAGGGCTGTTTTCACTAATATTTCTAGCTATTTCNAGTAAAACACCTACACCACTTCCACCATCATTTGCTCCGTCAATTGGGTCATTCTTCCTTTCTANATCCTGGTCTGCNACATATCTAGTATCCCAATGGGCACAAAGTAAAATTCTATCTTTTCTTTCTACATTAAATGATCCAATTATATTTTTCATGTTTAATATTTCACCATCAAATCTTCTTACAGTATCTTCCTGAACAATTACATTTGCCCCATAATTAGACAGCTTATTTTTTAAATATAAATAACAATTTTGATGAGCTTTAGAATTAGGTGCTCTAGGTCCAAAATCAACTTGTTTTTTAATAAAATAATATGCTGAATCACTATTAAACTGAGGAANACTAACGCTCACTATATTTTCTGTNCTTTTTGATGTTTTTTCTTTTGGGCTAGGGTCTTTGGTGCTTTTTTTCTTTGAATCAGAGCCGCATGAATGCATTAAGAAAACACACAACGTAAGTAAAAAGAGCGGTATAAAAAATTTTTTATTTCTTGTTATTCCAAGTCGAACCATCTTTAGTGTCTTTTATTTCTATATTAATTTCATTTAATTGGTCCCGAATAAAGTCTGCAGTAGCCCAATCTTTTTTTTCTTTAGATTTTTTTCTAATTTCTAATAAAATTTTNATTATANCATTTAACTCTTGACTATCATCTTTTTTTTCTATCTCCGTTAGGCCAAAAATTTTATATGTATAATTATAAAATAAATCTTTTAGCTCTAAAATATCCTCTTTTGACAAATCAAACTTTTTTTCTTTGGTAGAGTTTATCACTTTCACTGCATCAAACAAATGAGACAAAACAATTGGTGTGTTAAGATCATCATTCATAGCATCATTGCATTTTATTTTATAACTATAAATATCAACAGTTGATTTTGGCGAAGGCTCTAAATTTTGTAAAGTTTTAATCGAACTAAATAACCTAGCTAATCCTTTTTCGGCAGCTTTTAGGGATTCATTAGAAAAATCAATAGTACTCCTATAATGAGCTTGTAAAAGAAAAAACCTAATAACCATGGGATGATAAGACTGCTCTAACTTTTTATGATTTCCATTAAAAAATTCAGAAAGGGTTATAAAATTACCAAGTGATTTTCCCATTTTCTGCCCACCTATGGTAATCATGTTATTGTGCATCCAATATGTTGCAGCAGATTTCTGATTAGCCGCACAACACTGTGCAATTTCTGCTTCATGATGAGGAAACACTAAGTCCATGCCGCCACCATGTATATCAAACTGCTCGCCCAAATATTTACAGCTCATCGTTGAGCATTCAATATGCCAACCCGGAAAACCTTCTCCCCACGGAGATGGCCATCTCATTATATGTTCTGGCGCAGCTTTCTTCCATAAGGCAAAATCAACAGAATTTTTTTTATCAGACTGACCATCTAACTGACGAGTGTTTTCCAATATATCTTCTATTTTTCGACCTGAAAGAACACCGTAATTATGTTCAGTGTTGTATTTAACAACATCAAAGTATACTGAACCGTTAACTTCATAGGCAAAACCATTATCAATAATTTTTTTTACCATCTCTATTTGCTCAATAATATGTCCACTTGCTGTAGGCTCAATACTTGGTGTTTTCACATTAAGAGAACTCATCGCTTCTTGATACTTTTTTGTGTAAAAATGAGCAACCTCCATTGGCTCTAATTGTAGAGCTTTAGCCTTTTTTCCGATTTTATCTTCTCCTTCATCTGCATCATTTAACAAGTGACCCACATCTGTAATATTCCTAACATACCTAACTTTATAACCAAGAAAATTCAAATATCTGAATAAAATATCAAAAGTAATTGCGGGTCTTGCATGACCTAGGTGGGGCTCTCCATAAACAGTAGGTCCACAAACATACATTGTAACAATGTCTTTATTTAATGGAGTGAAATTTTCTTTTGCTCCGGATAGAGTATTATATATATATAAATTATTCATTAAATTATTTCTTGCTTATATTTTTTTTTCAAATTTAATATAATATCATCAACCATTTTAGATAAATCATAATTTGGATTCCAGCCCCAATCTTTTGTAGCGCAGGAATCATCGATCGAATTTGGCCAACTAGAAGCTAACAAATCTCTTTTATCAGGTTCATATTTAATTATAAAATCTGGAAAATATTGTTTTATTTTTTTAGCTAAATCTTCCGGATTAAAATGAAGGGCAGAAATATTATATGATGTTCTTATTTTTATTTTTTCACTGGAAGCATCCATTATTGCAATAGTTGCTTTAATAGCATCTGCCATATACATCATTGGTAAAATTCTATTAGGAGATAAAAAACAAGTATATTCTCTTTTCTTTATTGCTTCATGAAATATATCAACAGCATAATCAGTTGTACCCCCTCCTGGCATAGATTGCCAACCAATTAATCCCGGGTATCTTAGGCTTCGTACATCTACTCCGAATTTTTGGTGATAATAATTACACAAAGCCTCACCAGCTAATTTACTAACACCATATATAGTCGTTGGCTCAGTTATAGCATTTTGGTTAACATTTTTTTTTGGAGTTGTTGGGCCAAATACTGCAATAGAACTTGGCCAAAATATTTTTTTAATAATTTTATCCTTAGCAAAGTTTAAAATATTTAATAAGCCATCTATATTCAAAGACCAAGCCTTTGATATATTGTCTTCTCCCTTAGCAGATAAATACGCAGCTAGCAAATAAACATCCGTTATATTATACTGCTTAATAATACTAAGTAACTGATTTGCATCTAATACACTACAAACTTCAAAAATAAAATCAACAGACTCTTTGGGTTTAGATATATCACTACCTATTACATTATTAGAGCCATATTTCTTTGATAAAGCTCGCGTTAAAACAGTACCTATTTGACCGTTGCAACCTATAACTAATATTTTTTTTTGTTCAGACATGAATCAATGAATATAGTAACAAATATATAATCTATTAATTATCTTTGATTTAAGATGAGTAAAAAAAGTAAAATTTTATACAATAAATACAGTAGAGAAGATTTAAAAAAGCAACTTGATCAAGAAAGTTATAAAAGAACAACTATCTCTTTTTATAAATATGTTATCATTAAAGATCCAGTTGAAATGAGACAAAAACTATATATACAATGGGATAAGTTAAATATAAAAGGTAGAATATATATAGCTCAAGAAGGAATTAATGCTCAACTTTCATGCCCAGAGCCAAATTGGGAAAAATTTAAAAAACATATAAATAGTATTCCTGAATTTAAAGATGTCTCTTTTAAAATAGCGATTGAAGAAAAGAAATATTCATTTTTAAAATTAGCAATAAAAGTGAAAAAACAAATTGTAGCAGACGGTCTAGATAACAATGATTACGATGTTACTAACGTTGGTGAGCACTTAACAGCAAAACAGTGGAATAAGCATATTGACGAAGCAAATCGCCTGTAATGCCCTGAGCCAAACGCTCAACTCTCACGCTGGCTTCTTCATCA
>PAZG01000009.1 GCA_002715445.1 Flavobacteriales bacterium
GTTTTTCCAATTTTAAAATAATTTGAGCAACATCTCTTACGTCAACAAACCCTGATGACCCCCTAGGAAAGAAAAGACTTTTATTTTTTAATTTTTTAATTAAATTAGGAAATAAGCCATTATTGTCTCCAGGTCCGATGATTAATGATGGATTAATTATAAATCCATTTAAACCTTCAGCAAATCCTCTCCACACTTCCGTTTCAGCTAAATATTTTGAAATAGCATAATTTGATTTTCTGTCTGACCAAGAGAACCATGATTCCTCATTAAAAATTTCTTGATTAATATCTTTTGATAAAGTTGCTACAGAACTAACGTAACAGAATTTAGATACATTATTAATCAATGAAAAATTAATTAAATTTTTTGTGGCATAATAATTTGTTTCCAGGATTTTTTCTTTGTTTTTAGAATTAAATGAAACCATTGCTGCAGAATGAAATATAATATCTATTCCCTTCAAAGCTTCTCCAATATTATAATAGTCTAGTATATCAATTTCTTTCCATACTATATTTTTAAATAATTCTAGATTAGAATCACCTTGACTGATAAAAATATTTTTAATTGTTTTAAAAGAGCTGTTTTTTCTTTTTATAGCTATGGGTTTTTCATTATTATTTGTTAAATAATATAGAAGGTAAGAGCCTAAAAACCCAGTTCCGCCTGTTACAAGTATTTTTGCCATGTTTTAAAAAACTATAAATTTATGTTTTTACAATCTATAATTTATACTTTTACAAAAAAAACAATAAATATGAATTTTGTTGCTGAAATGAAATGGAGAAATATGATCAATGATTTTACTCCTGGAATAGAGGAAGAGTTGATGTCTAACCTTAGTACGGGCTATGTTGGTTTTGACCCAACTGCATCTTCTTTACATATTGGAAGTTTAGCACCAATAATGTTATTAATGCATTTACAGAGAAGCGGTCACAAGCCAATTGCTTTATTGGGAGGGGCAACTGCAATGATAGGTGACCCTTCAGGCAAAAAATCGGAAAGAAAATTATTATCTCAAGATGAAGTTCATGCAAATTTGATCTCGGTAAAAAAGCAATTAGAATTATTCTTGGATTTTGATTGTGGTCAAAACTCGGCTGAGATTGTAAATAATTTAGATTGGATTTCTAAATTTAGTATTGTTAATTTCTTAAGAGATTTTGGAAAAAGTCTGACTGTCAATTATATGATGGCTAAAGATTCTGTCAAAAATAGAATTGAAACTGGAATTTCTTTTACGGAATTTTCTTATCAATTAATTCAAGCTTATGATTTCTTTCATCTTTACAAAACAAAGAACTGTAAAATACAAATAGGAGGCTCTGATCAATGGGGTAATATTACTTCAGGAATAGAGTTGATTAAGAAACAAAATGTTGGTAAAGCATATGCATTAACCTGTCCTTTAGTTACAAAGGCTGATGGAGCAAAATTTGGAAAAACTGAAGAGGGAAATATATGGCTTGATCCAAACCGAACATCCCCTTATAAATTTTTGCAGTACTGGATGAATATTTCTGATGATGATTCTAAAAAATATATTAAAATATTTTCACTGTTAAATAAGCAAGAAATAGAAGATTTAATAATTAATCATGATAAAGAACCACATATGAGGATAATTCAGAGGCAATTAGCTAAAGAAATCACATCTCGTGTTCACGGTTCAACAATATATTCAAATGCCTTAAAGGTTTCACAAATATTATTTGGAAAAGATACACAAGAAGAATTAAAAAATATTTCGGAGGAAGATTTTTTAATGATCTTTGAAGGAGTTCCGATATATAATATTTCTCGGAATGATATAAAAAGTATTGATCCTGTAAATTTATTGGCAGAAAAAACTCAGGTTTTCTCATCCAAAGGTGAGGCAAGAAGAATGTTATCTTCAAATGCGGTCAGTTTAAATAAGAAAAAAATAACTGTTGATAGTATAATTAATACTGATAACTTGTTGAACAATAAATATTTATTAGTTCAAAAAGGAAAAAAGAATTATATAATAATTAAGATAATTTAATGAAATAGGTTTCTTATTCCATTTCCATCATTTGCTGCATCATTTCTGGGTCAACCATTTGCATCATTTGCATTGTTAATTCCATCATCTCGTTAAATCGAGGACAAGCCATCATATCATTCATCATTTTTTCTTCGCCCAAATCAACATATAATTTTTCACAAATTTCAGATTGTTTAGAGTATTTTTTCTCAATATTATCTAATTCATTTACAATGTCACCACCTTTCTCTATAGCTTCTTTCATTATAGTTATGGATAAATCCATACATTCACATGCATTTTTTTGAGCAATAGAAAACGAGAGGCTGAAAATGAAACATATTGANGTTAAAATTATTTTTTTCATATTATTTTNGTTTAAGTTAAATAAAGTGGGCCCAGCTGGGCTTGAACCAGCGACCCCTTGATTATGAGTCAAGTGCTCTAACCAGCTGAGCTATGGGCCCTGTTTAAGTTGCAATATTAACTAAACATTAGGGATGTTCCAAAAAATATAAACTATACTTTCTTTTTTTTATGTGGTGTTGGCTTTCCATTTTCATTTAAATTAACAAATACTATTTTTTCAATTTTAATGATNGGTTGTTCTGANTNTTTAACTCTGGCTTCACATTTNAATGTTATTGATGTTGTTCCATANTNAATGGACTCGATACCAATTTCAACAACATCNCCTAATTTAGCAGGAGAAATAAAATCGATTTCGGACATAAATTTAGTTGTTACTTTTGAGTTTTCGAGTTGGCACATAGCGTATATAGCAGCTTCCTCATCNATCCATTTTAGTAATTGCCCTCCAAATAAACTTCCCCCTGCATTTAAGTCTTCAGGTTTTATTAATTTTCGTGTTCTAAATTCCATATTATTTTTTTTTTTGACATATTTCAATTAAAACTCCTCCAGTTTCTTTTGGATGTAAAAATGCTATAATTTTTTCATTTGCCCCCTTCTCTGGTTCAGAGTTTAAAATGGTGANTCCATTTTTTTTTAATCTTTTTATTTCGGTTATAATATCATTAACCTCAATAGCTATGTGATGAATACCCTCTCCTCTTTTATTAATAAAATTATTTATAACCCCATCTTTATTTAGATCTTGCAACAGTTCAATTTTAGTTTCGCCAAGTTTAAAAAAAACAGTATTAACATTTTGTGATTTAACAAATTCTTCTTTTGAAGCTGAAGAATTAAAAATAATTTCAAATTTCTTTGTAGCAGATTTTAAATCTCTAACAGCAATACCAATATGATCAATTTTTTTCACCATGAGCATTAAATTTATGCAATTTAATTATATAACATAACAATTTATAATATTGTATATTTGAACAGTGGAATATTCGAGAAGTCATAAGGTATCAAGATTAATTCAAAAAGATTTATCGGAAATTTTTTTAAATCAAAGTAAAACTCATTTTAANGGACTTCTTATTACAGTAACTCANGTTTTTATTTCNAAAGATTTTTCTGTAGCAAAAGTTTATCTAAGTTTATTTCCAACTAAAAATAAGGANTCGTTTCTANANAAAATTAACTCTAGAAAAAAAAATATAAAACTGATGTTAGCTAAAAAAACTCGTAGTCAGCTACGAAANATACCGGAAATATTTTTTTACATAGATAATTCTATCGATCATTTCGAAGAAGTTAATGCTCTCTTAAAGTAATTTTATGAGTTTTTGGATTGCAATAAGATATTTTTTTTCTAGACAAATTTTCAGTTTAGTTAATGTAGTTTCTTTAATAACATTAGTTTCAGTAATATTTATAACTGCTTCAATGATATTAGTATTATCTATTTTTAATGGATTTAGTAATTATCATCAAGAAATAGTTAATAAGTGTTATCCGGATTTAAAAATTGAGCATGCAAGCTTATCATCTTTTAATTCTGCTTATTTGTTAAAAAAGATCGATTCTTTTCANAAAGATTCTTTAATTAATTACATAGAGGTTTTAGAAAGAGAAATTATTATTCAGTATACTCAAAAAAACTCAGACTATGGTTCATATATAGACAAAAATTCTTATTCGATTATAAAAGGNGTTGGAAATGATTTCAATAAAATCTATANTTTTTTTAGNCCAAATTCAAGTGATNATAATAAAATTAGTTTAATAGATTCAGATTTTACTGATAGTTTTAATAAAGATTCTAATTTAATTTATGTTGGTCAAAATGTCGCATCACGAATTGACTTGCAAGTTTACAANCCTTATAACTTTAATCAAAAACTTAGAGTCTGGTATTTAAATAGTCATAATGGAAANCCCAAGCTTAGTTTTAGTGATAGTTTTAAAACTAGTTCAATATTTAAATTAGGAGAAAACACATTTGATAACATTATTTTTGCTGATATAAATAAAATTAGAAATNTATTTAATTGTTATCAAACTTCATATATTGAGATAGCAGTAAAAAATAAAAATGATTTAAATAAAATAAAGAATAAAATACAAAATGAAGTTGGTAGTAATTATATAGTAAAAAATCGCATCCAACAGACTCCTTTAATTTTTAAAATTATTCAAACTGAAAAATTAGTTATATATATAATATTTTTTTTAATCATAATTATTACCATGGTTACTTTAATAGGTTCTATGCTTATTTTAATTAATCAGAAAAAGAACGATNTAAGTATATTATTCTCTTTGGGATACTCTTTAAGTAAAGTAAGGTCTGTATTTACTTTTTTAGGTTTATTAATTGTGTTTGTTGGGTTTTTTATTGGAAGTATTTTAGGTTATATTTTATGTTTAATCCAACAAAGCTCAAGCTTTTTAAAATTAGAAACTCCTAATGGAGTCATTGCATATCCAGTTCAAATAGATNTTTATGATTTTTCTATCATTATGTCTTTAATACTATCTATAGGATTTATTATTTCAATTATAGTTACTCGGATAGTTTTTTCACCAAAAAAAAATTAGTTATTCAAATCTTTCTATAATTTCATTTAAAGTNTTTTTAATTTCTAAATATGAATCATGACAAACTAATTTTTTCCTATAGTTTTTGATGTTAGAATATCCTTTGAAATAATTTGTGTAATGTCTTCTCATTTCTAATATNCCCAGTCTTTCACCCTTCCATTTAATTGACATTTCTAGATGGTCATTTACCACCTTTACCCTTTCTTTTATTGTTGGCTTAGGTATGACTTCATTATTATGTAAAAATGCTTTAATTTCATTAAATATCCATGGATAGCCAATTGCACCTCTTCCGATCATTACTCCATCAACTCCATATTTATCTTTCTTTTCTTTAACAATTTGTGCTGAAAAAAGNTCTCCATTTCCAAAAACAGGTATTTTAATTCGAGGATTGTTTTTCACCTCTCCAATCAATGTCCAGTCGGCTTCACCTTTGTACATTTGTTTTCTTGTTCTTCCNTGAATAGATATTGCTTTAATACCAACATCTTGAAGTCGTTCAGCTACATCTACTATATATTTAGAATTTTCGTCCCATCCCAATCTAGTCTTAACAGTAACAGGGAGATTAGTGGATTTAACTATTTCGTTTGTTAGTGTTACCATTTTAGGTATATCTTTTAAAATTCCTGCTCCCGCTCCTTTACATGTGACTTTCTTCACCGGGCACCCATAATTTATGTCTATTATATCTGGTTTAACAACAGATGCTTTTTCTACAGCAAGTTTCATGGAATCTATATCACTACCAAAAATTTGAATTCCCATTGGTCTTTCGTAGTTGAAGATATCTAGTTTTTGGACACTTTTTGCAGCGTCCCTTATTAGTCCTTCAGAAGAAATAAATTCTGTAAACATTAGATCTGCTCCGTATTGTTTGCAGATTTTTCTAAATGGAGGGTCGCTAACGTCTTCCATTGGCGCTAGTAAAATTGGAAATTCTCCTAATTCAATTTTACCAATTTTAACCATTGTTCTTTGTAAAATAAATAATACTATTTAATTATTTTCTTTGTAGTGTATGAAATTGGGTGACCAAAAGGACTGTACCTTCTAAGCTCGGTCATTATTTCGTTAATGAAGAACATTTGTGCATTTTCATCAGCTTTAAAAGAAGTTGTTAGTAGTTTTTTTTCATTTTCGGCAGTTACTTTTGACCTTCTCATTTCAAGGTATGGCCCAATATCTTTTACTTCAGAAATTGCATCATCCAGTTGAATTAAATTTGGCACATTTTTCAAGTCTCCAAATTTCCCACTACCTACATAAATGTGCATAATTAAACTTTTTCTTTTTAATTTTTTTATTTCTGATGCTTTTGGAAGCTCATTAGTTAGTTTTAAATCTACTTCTCTCAAAACAGTTGCAACCATAAAAAAGAANAGTANCATAAAAACTATATCAGGAAGAGATGCAGTTGAAATTGCTCCTATTTTTTTTCCTTTTTTCTTTCTAAATCTGCTCATTATTTAATTTTCTTTAACGCTTTCAGTTAGTTTAAGAGGGTATATTTTTTTTACTTCAGAATTTTCATCTTCATTTAAATCNTCATATTTTTTTGCATATAATTTAATTGATTCTTCATTTCTTAATTCTTTATATGCTGCACTTATAGCATCTTGAACTGCAATAAATGTTCCCCAATGTGCTTTAGCTCCACTTTTAATAGATATAACTGCTTTATCAGGANTCTCGGATAAATNACNGTCTCTACCTTTATTGTCTACAAAATCTTTAATAAAGTTTTTTAGGTTATTAACTTCAAATGGATAGCCTTGCCCACTTTCTTGTGCNCCTGTCTCTAATAAAACAATATNTTTATTAGTAGCTATTTGAATAACNAGAATATTGTTTTTTAACATTTGGCTTTCTTGTGGCTGGTTATTTTCNTCAGGAAGAGGTGGTAATTTTCTTTTAATACCTGTGTCAATATCCATTGTNGTTGTTACAAGGAAAAAGATTAACAGCAGGAAAGCAATGTCTGCCATTGATCCAGCGTTTATTTCAGGTAAATCTCTTCTAGCCATTCTTAATATGTTCTTCTTTTAGATAAAAGTTTAAGAATTGCCCCTCCAACTATAACCAGAATTCCTAAACCGATTAAGCCAACAGAAATCCATGTTCCAGCGATACAGCAAAGTTCTTCGATGTTTGAACTAATTGATACTAATTCCTTACCTCCAAACATCATTAACATCATATTATATAAAGAAGCTCCTAAAATAACTATGCATGGTGATATACAAATTATTAGAGGCATTGTAACTAATAATGTTTTTTTGATGTTTCCTTTAGAGTTTATCATTCCTTTTAAAGCACTAAATANAAGTAACAATATTGGGATAATNACTAAAAAAACTGCAAAATAAACTAATATTTCTACCATAATTATTATTTTTTATTTGAAGCAATTAAATCAACTAAGGCTATCGAAGTATCTTCCATATCATTGACAATATCATCAATTTTAGAAATGATGAAATTGTAAAATATTTGAAGAATAATAGCAACAATTAGACCAAAAACTGTAGTTAATAGAGCCTGTTTAATACCTCCTGCTACTAACGAAGGAGAAATGTCTCCGGCAGCTTCAATAGAATTGAATGCNCNAATCATCCCAATTACTGTTCCCATGAATCCAAGCATTGGTGCAATTGCTATGAATAATGATATCCAAGATGTGCCTTTTTCTAATAATCCCATTTGAACAGAGCCATATGCCATTATTGATTTCTCAATAGACTCAACGCTTTCATTTGATCTTTCTAATCCTTGTAAGCAAATACTTGCTGTTGGTCCNGCGGTATTTCTACAAACTTCTTTTGCATTTTCTATTTGACCATTTTTTAATTCAGCTTCTATTTTTGATAATAGAACATTTGAATTTGATGAAGCCATCATTAAATAGATAATTCTCTCAATACATATTGCAAGCCCAAGAATTAAACAAATAAGAACGCACATCATAAAACCTGTTCCACCTTCTCTAAATAATTTAACAATCGCACTTTCTTCTTTTGGTTCTATACACGAGCTTCCATCACCATTAACAACTCCGCATGAGTCTGTGCATGATGAATTATCACCATTAACAACTCCACAGTCGTCTAAACATTTTGGTTTAAAAGCNCATATAAAGTCTTCTGGGTTGTTGCCATCCTCAAGGTGTTTTTGCATAGCTTCTTCAACCATTTNTTCTTCTTCATCGCATATTCCATCTTTATCGGAATCAATNTTGCAACATCCCTCGCAGTTTAACCATTCTTNTTCGGGATAAAAACAACTACCATCTTCTTTTGTGGCACTAGGATCGTAATTACAAGCAGAATCTCCNTNTTTCATCCAATTTGGTCTTGGGTTTTCAAAAATTCCTGAATCNGAATATGAATTATCTGTACCATCGTCCATACATCCATAACATTCGTATGAGCATAAATCATTATTTGTATACAATTTTTCTTCATCAAAGTTACAAGCAGTTTCATCTTTACATCCTGCATTTGCGTCAAATTCTTTTTGGATTTCTTCAGCGCCGTCAATTAGTTCGCAGCTNCTATTTTGAGTGAACGCTTGATTTGAAAAAACAAATAAACAAGCGATAAAAAACATTCTATTCATAATTATATAATTATTTAATCTTAATTAAAACTTTTTTATAAAAACCATTATGCGGAGAGAAAGGGATTCGAACCCTTGATATGCTTTAAACATATACATGCTTTCCAAGCATGCGCCTTAAGCCACTCGGCCACCTCTCCTTATTCTTTAAAATTTTCATCATTTAAAGCAAATAAGGTTTTCTTNTGNATTCGAAATTACAAAAAATATATATATGATNCTAAAGAAGATAAAATTTAATANAANATTATTTTTTAGTNGTTAGNTCTCCGCANAATGATTCTTGAAATTTNTGTTTAAATATTATTTGATTTGGGTAATCATGTAAAAGTAACATTGTTTTTGTTATTGTAGCTTCGAAAGTCATATCAAGAGCACTAATAACACCCAGTTCATCAAGAAATTTCCCAGTCTCATATCTAGTTTGATTTATAGCNCCTGCTTCGCATTGACTTTTATTAATAATTATTTTTCCTTTTTCGATAAATTGTTTGATTTCATTTTTAATCCACTTATCATTAAGAATATTTCCACAACCGTATGTTTCTAAAATAATAGCATCAAAATACATATTGCTTAGTACATTTTTTAAATATTCTTTAGATATACCTGGAAATATTTTNGCCACCCCGATGTTATTTTTAATTTCTTTATAAACTTTNAAGGGCTTTGTTGCAGATTTTCTAATATAGTTAAAATTATAATNTATATCTATACCAGCTTTTGCTAAAGGAGGGTAATTATGAGAACTAAATGCATTAAAATCATTTGAATTAGATTTGTGNGATCTATTTCCTCNNAGTAACTTGTATTCAAAATATATGCANACTTCAGGCACAATTGCTTTACCATAGTCACGTTTACTAGCTATTTCAATTGAAGTTATTAGGTTTTCTTTAGCATCTGTTCTATGTACACCAATCGGAAGTTGAGACCCTGTAAATATAATTGGTTTGTTTAAGTTNTGAAACATAAAGCTAACG
Organism: Flavobacteriales bacterium; assembly: GCA_002715445.1. Lineage (GTDB taxonomy): Bacteria > Bacteroidota > Bacteroidia > Flavobacteriales > TMED113 > TMED113. The sequence continues at coordinate 9,577 of PAZG01000009.1, forward strand.
GCAGATGCGCTGTAAGCCATTGTGTCTGTTCCATGTAAAACAACAAATCCGTCGAATTTCATGTAATTTTCTTGAATGATATTTACAATCTTAATCCAAATTTTTTCGTTAATATTAGCTGAGTCGATGGGAGGATTGAAGCTAATAATTTCAAGGTAACAGTTTAATTTTTTTAATTCAGGAAAATGCGACATTAAGTCTTTAAACTTAACAGGAACNTATTGATTTTCTTTTTTAATCATTCCTATTGTTCCCCCAGTAAAAATAATTAAAACAGAACTATTNGTCTTCATTTGAAAAAAGGTTGATGGTATTCAAATATAATTTATTTGTTAATTCTTCTTTAGAAATATCTTTAATTTCACAAAGTTTATTTGCTATGATATCTAAATACTCNGGTTTNTTTCTCTTTCCTCTAAATGGACTGGGTGAAAGGTAAGGAGCGTCAGTTTCAATTAAAATATTATTTAGCGAAATNTTTTCTAATACTTTGTGAAGGTTAGAATTTTTAAATGTTAAAACCCCGCCAATTCCTAAATACAATCCTAAATCAATTATTTTTTCTGCCTCTTCTAAACTNCCTCCAAAACAATGAAAAACCCCTTTGATGTTTTTATATTTTTTGAGAATATTATGAATTTCATTAAATGAATTTCTTGAATGAATAACTATAGGTAATTCATNTTTTAAAGCCCATTCTATTTGAATTATAAAAGCTTTTTTTTGCTCCTCCAAGTATGTTTNATCCCAATATAGATCAATACCAATTTCACCAATTGCAATAAATTTGTGTTTTTCAATTTTAGATTCTAGTATTTTTAGTTCATTTATATAATCATTATTTACACTGCATGGGTGAAGACCAATCATCGGGTAACATTTATTGGGATATAATTTTGTTAAATTAATTAGTGAATCAATAGTTTTAGANTCTATATTNGGTAAAAAAAACTTTTTTATATTTTTTTTCACAGCAGATTTAATTAGTAAATCTCTATCTTTATTAAAATCATCGAGATATAAATGTGTGTGAGTATCAATCAAAAACATATATAAAAATAACAATCATTTTTTGTTTTCATAAATTTGCGGAGTGACATTAAATAAAATATTAATTATTCGATTTAGTTCTATTGGAGATATAGTTTTAACCACTCCTGTTATTCGTTGCTTGAAAAATCAACATAATTGTTCAATACATTTCTTGACAAAATTTAAATNCAAAGAATTATTAGAACATAATCCATACATTGAAAAAATATATAGTNTNAAAAACAGTNCTAGTGAAGTTGTNGANAANTTAAAAAAAGAAAACTATAATTACATTATTGATTTACATAATAACTTTCGTTCTTTTATTTTAAAACAAAAATTGAGAGTTAAGCATGATACTGTTTACAAGGAAAGTTTTGAGAGATTTTNATTTATTANAACGGGTATTAAATTAATTAAAAATAATCATGTTGTTGACAGGTATTTTAAAACTTTTAAAAAATTATCTATCTCTAACGATGGTCAAGGTTTAGACTATTTTATTAACTCTAAAATTAACTATCATTCAAAAAATCTTTACTCAAAATTTAAAAAATATATTGTTTGGGTTATAGGTGGCACATATTCCCAAAAAAAGATTTCAAAAACTAATATTTTGAATATATGTAATAAGATANGTTTTCCAATTATTTTTATTGGTGGAAAAAATGAATTTGAAGNAGGNGAATACATTGTAAGTAATAGAATNAANGGCGAGTCAATTAATTACTGTGGAAAATTAAACTTTGATCAATCTGCATTATTAATTAAGAAAAGCTCACTAGTACTATCGAATGATACTGGGTTTATGCATATATCAGCAGCATTTAATAAAAAGATTATTTCTTTTTGGGGTTGTACTAAGCCTGTTTTAGGAATGTTTCCATATGTTTCGGAAAAAAATTCCTTTATGTTTATTGCTAATCCTAACAAAAGACCATGTTCTAAGCACGGTGGTAGCTGTAGATATAATAAGGAAGGATGTATAAATTACATTAATGTAGAGGATGTTGTTAAAACAATCAAAAAGGAATTTTATTAGATATTTTCATCTAAAACCCAGGCGCCTTTAAATTCTAGTTTTAACTTAATTAGTTCTTTTTTTGCTTTTTTTTCAGTTTCAAAACTCGCACACGAAACTCTATATAAATTAGATGAACTTTTACCAGCAAGAGATGCTGAATTGTAACCTTTTCGAATTAATTCATTAACAAGATTTTGAGCACTTTTTTTAGTGCTAAAACTTCCTACAATGACCATAAAATTTCCCTTTATTTTTTGTTTGTCATTAATGATATTTATATTTTCTTCATCTGTGTTTTTGAAGGTGATGTTTTCAATTTCTGTATTGTTATTTCCTGAAAGTGAGTTCACAGCTTCTATAAATCGCGAAGTTAAATTTTCTTCTTCTTGAACTATTTCTTCTGGTTTACTTTCAAGTAAAGTATTAAAGTCTAAAATAGTTTCTTCAAAAACAAGAACAGCTGATCTCATACGCCCTTTTTTATCCATAACAATTATGTTTTCAGAATTAGTTTCAATTTTATTATAAACATTTTTGATTTCGTAACAATCTGAATAATCATCTTGAATGGAGTTAAGAAAGCAAATTGCTCTTTTTCTTTTCCTTCCTTGATCAAAAATTTTTATTTGAGAATTAATTCCAAAACCTATTTTAAAACATTTTTTTGTTATTATATGGTAATTTGTACCGATAATATTGTATAAAACATAATCTATTTGGGATACTTGTAAATTATATATACCTGCTTTTTCAAATAAAGTATCCTTTTCAACTAATTCTGAAACAGTATTTTTATCAGATGAGAATGGAGACACATTTGATAAATTTGCTTGATTGGGAGTGTTTAATTTTGAAAAAAAGAAAAAGCTTAAGCTAACAAATAATGCTAGTGTAGCGGCAATTTGTAGTTCTTTTTGATATAGTTTATATATTTTCTTTTTCTTTTTAGGGAAGTAAAAAGATTTTAGTCCAAAACTATTTTTGTCGTAGTTAAATTTCTTGCTAGGATTGAAATTTATGTTGCCATCATTATATTCTAGAATACCTATATTATTTAATTCAACCTTTTCATTATTTTTAAGCTTAAACATTATTCTTTTGTAAAAACGTGCAATTTCTATGCATCCTTCTTCGTAACTGATTGAGTGTTTTTCAGAAATATAATTTGCTAATAAGCCATCATTTTGATTAATAAGTCGATTGAATGATATTATTTTTTTTGGTGGTTCAATTTTACCTTTCTCATCAACAATTGCCGATTCTGAATTTAGAATAAAGGCACCTAACCCACTTACCACAACGCAGTCGTGATGAAATAATAAATCATTTATATAATTACTAATGGGTATTTTCATAAAAACATGAATTTACAAAATATAATTTTCATTATAAATTTTTACATCTTCTTTTGTGTTGATAGAAATATAATTTTTATTTGAAATAACACATTTAATTTTAAATCCATTTTCTATCCACCTTAGTTGTTCAAGTTTTTGTTTTTTTTCGTTAGATGTTGGTTTTAAGTTAATAAGTTTTTCAAGAGTCTTTTTTTTAAAACCGTAAATACCGATGTGTTTATAGTTATTTTTTTTTTTACTTTCTCTACAAAATTCAATTGCAAAATTATTTTTATCTAACTGAGTTTTTACAATTGATGGGTCGTTTATTTCATTTGAAAGAAGATTCGATGAAACTAGAGTAACAATTTTCAATTCTGAATTATGTTTAAAGGCATCATAAATTAAATTAATTGCTTCGTTATCAATAGTTGGCTCATCACATTGAATATTTAAAATAATGTCTTCATTTTTAGTATTTATTTTATTACTTGCCTCAAAGCATCTTTCAGTGCCATTCAAATGAATGCCCTGGGTGTCTATAACATTTCCACCGAAACTTTTTACAGTATCTTTTATTTTTTTATTATTAGTCGCAACAAATAGGTTTTCAAGTATTGTGTTTTTAATAACATTTTCATAAACTCTTTGAATAAGAGTTTTATTTTTTAAAACAATTAAAGCTTTTTTAGGCAGTCTTGTTGAATTTAGTCTTGCAGGAATTATTCCATACATTTTCATGAAATTAAATTTTTGCAGTTAGCTTAAATGTAAATGTTCTGGGAGGTCCAATATACGCGGGCCTAAATTGGTATTCTACATTATAAAAATTATCAATAATTGCCGAAATAGTAATATTAGAATTAATTTTTACAGAAAAACGCGTATCAAATATTAAATCTCCATCAAGAAATTTTTGCCGTGAATCTGTAATTCCAAAATCAATTAAAGCCCCTGGCCCATTAAATACATCCGACTCAAAAATACCATCTACATTTCTCATAAAACTATTGTATCTGGCACTAACTCCAAAGGACATATGTTCTGTGTCAGCTTGAATGTCAAACTTGAGTAAATGCTTATTTCTGTATTTTAATAAATTTCCATTAATATCTGAACTGGCATTATTATACGTTATTTCTACAAATTGATCAGGTCCATTTATATCTTCCTCTACAATCCCGTCTCCATTAGCATCTTGCCAGTATGAGTAATAAACATCATCAGGATTCATAATTATAGGGTTTACATATGTATAACTACCTAATATAGATAAATCCATGTCGCCAATTTTACCACTTCCTCCAACAGAAAATTCAACTCCACTAATTCTGGCTTCACCAATATTTACGCATTTAAAACCTAAACCAAAGAGAGAATCCTGGTTTACATTTGTTGGATCCCATTTCCCAAATGTAAATTCTATCATGTCGTCATACTGCATAATGAATCCTGCAACATCTATAAATCCTTTCCACTCATCAAACATTATGCCTTGTTTAATACCTATTTCTCCACTCCAGCCGCCTTCAGGTTTTAAATCTGGATTGGGGTAAACATATACTGGCCCACTATTAGTAGTTACGTGTCTTTCAACAATTGACGGGTATCTAAATCCAGATCCATATGATGCTCTTATAAATGTTCCTTCAAATAATTGGTAATTTGCACCACTCCTAAGTAGAGGGGTTGAGATCCTTTCGTTTTCTAATTTAAAATACTCATACCTTAAGCCTAAGGATAAATTTAATTTATCTTCTATTTTACCGTCAGCTTGAGTGTAAAAACTATAATTAAAGAATGTATGTTCGCCATAAACATCATCATCATGTGCATAAACTTTATTTCTAGTTATTCCTGAAGTGGAAACAAAGTGGTTTATATTTAAAGGTAGATAATTAAGTGTAATATTATCCCATGTTTTTTGAAATTGATAATCAGAGTAAAAAACGTTAGAATATGCAGGTCTTCCACCGTTGGGATTATAATCGTTTCTATATATTCTTGTTTTTAAGGAATGTTTAGTATTATTTATTGGGTTAATATATGTAATATAAGGATCTATATTAATCATCATTTGTGTGTAATTTGCAGGGTCTTCATCTAACGGTATATAACCCAGTGAATCATTTGTGAACATTAATGCATCATCATTATGACTATACATAAAATTTCCATTTATTCCATGAGATAAACCTTGAATTTTCTTCCAATTACACACAGTGTTAAAATTAAATCTTCCTCGTCTATTTTCAACACCTTTTTGGTATCCAAAATCATTGAATATATTTCCACCGAATACTAAACCTACATTATCTAAATATTGAGCATGACTAAAAGATATTCCAGTAAAGTATTGAGGTTTATTACCCCACCAATGGAGACTTTCTCTTCTAGGTTCATCATAAAATCCTTGAAATAATGAAACTATAGTTTTGGGCTTATCCTTAGGATATTCAGTTCTGATATTAATTACGCCGTTTAATGCTGAAGAGCCAAATAAAGCAGAAGATGCACCTTTTATAACCTCAATTTGAGAAATATTTTCCATAGGAATCATATCCCATTCTACAGTTCCTCTTTCACCACTTAGAAATGGCATATCATCAATCATTACTAGAACTCTTGAGCCAGTATTATAGCTCCAACCACTTCCTCCTCTAATATTTGCTTGACCGTCGACGACTGATACACCAGGTGCTTGATTCATTAAATTTTCCATATTTACAGAGTTTTTACTTTCTAATAAAGTTGGCTTTATGACATCCATAGATACGGTAACTTCTTCAAGCTTTTGCTCAAACTTTCCTGCTGAAATAACAACTACGTCAATAATACTAGATTCTTCAGAAAGATGAACATCTATATTTATTGTTTTCTCATTTTTTAAATCAATGTCTTTTTTTTCTGTATTATATCCAATGAAAGAAAATTCTAAATAATAATTTTCATTTTGCTGTTTATTAAAACTTAAAGAATATTCGCCGTTCATATTTGACACGGCTCCTTGCATGATATTATCATTTGATTTTAATACGATATTGACCATTGGTATTGTTTCATTAGATTTTTTGTCGAATACAATGCCTTTGATTGTGTAATCTTGTGAAAACGAATAAATAGGAATTAGGAATATAGCAAAGATAAATTTAAATAGATTTTGCATATTAGATAATATAAGGTTATGTTTTTAAGTATGTTTCATTCAAATATATATAAAAATAGTTTTCAACAATTAAATGAATTAAAATAAAAAACTAAATACTTTTATTTATTGTTCCTTATGATTAATATTGAATAATAATTTAAAAATTTTTCAGATGAGCAGTTCAGCAGATTCATTAATTAATGATATAATTAATAAAAACCCTAATCAACCTGAGTTTCTTCAAGCTGTTCAGGAAGTTTTAGAAGATATTAGCCCCATCATAAGCTCAGAGAGTAAGTATAGGGATGCTAATTTATTTAAAAGACTAGTTGAGCCAGAACGTGTATTTATCTTTAGAGTTCCTTGGGTTGATGATAACGGTAAAATAAATGTAAACAGAGGTTTTAGAGTGCAATTTAATTCTGCTCTTGGGCCTTACAAGGGAGGTCTTCGTTTTCATCCAACAGTAAATTTATCTGTTTTGAAATTCTTAGGATTTGAGCAGATTTTTAAAAATGCTTTAACAGGTTTGCCTATAGGCGGGGGTAAGGGAGGTTCTGATTTTGATCCTAGAGGAAAATCAAACAATGAAGTTATGAGTTTTTGTCATTCATTCATGACAGAACTGTCCAAATATATTGGTTTTAGTACCGATGTGCCCGCTGGAGACATAGGTGTTGGTTCAAGAGAGATAGGTTATTTGTTTGGTCAATATAAAAGACTAAAAAATGTTTTTGACGGCACCCTAACTGGTAAAAAAATTAATTGGGGGGGGTCTCAAGCACGAACAGAAGCAACAGGTTTCGGCACAGTATACTTTGCAGAGCACATGTTAAATACAAGAAATGAATCTATTAAAAATAAAAATGTTGTTATATCAGGATCAGGAAATGTTGCGCAGTATGCTTGTAAGAAGGTAATAGAATTAGGGGGCAAGGTTTTAACTTTATCAGATTCATCTGGCTATATATTTGATAAAAATGGAATTGATTTAGAAAAACTAGAATTTGTTCTTGAACTAAAAAATAAAAGAAGAGGAAGGATAAAAGAGTATGCAGATAAATTTAATTGTTCTTTTCATAGTGGGAAACCTTGGTCTGTTCCTTGTGATATTGCTCTTCCTTGTGCTACTCAAAATGAAATAAACAAGACTGATGCAGAGCAACTTATTAAAAATGGCTGTTTCTGTGTTTCTGAAGGGGCAAATATGCCTTGTGATGCAGAAGCTGTTTCAATATTTAAAAATGCAAAAATATTACATGCTCCGGGTAAGGCATCTAATGCAGGTGGAGTTGCTACTTCAGGTTTAGAAATGTCGCAGAATAGTTTAAGGTTAAGCTGGTCGTTTGACGAAGTTGATCAAAAACTACAAAGCATAATGAAAAATATTCATACAACGTGTCTAGAGTTTGGAAAAGAAAAAGATTATGTAAATTATTTTAGAGGTGCCAATGTTTCGTCTTTCATAAAAGTGGCTGATGCAATGTTAGATCAAGGCTCCGTATAAATTCACAATTTAAAGATGTTGTCATTTAAAAAATATTTAGAAGAATCGTTAGAAAAAGTTCAAGAATCTGGATTATACAAAGAGGAGAGATTAATTTTATCTCCTCAGTCTACTGAAATTAATGTCAAAAATAAGAAAGTTCTGAATTTTTGCTCAAATAATTATTTGGGCTTATCCTCCCATCCTGAAATAATTGATGCCGCAAAATCAGGTTTGGATAAATATGGATTTGGAATGTCTTCTGTAAGATTTATTTGCGGAACACAAGATCTTCATAAAAAACTTGAAAATAATCTTTCAAAATTTTTATCCAAAGAAGATTCTATTTTGTATGCTGCGGCATTTGATGCTAATGGTGGTGTTTTTGAACCCTTGTTATCAGCTGAAGATGCTATAATTTCTGANGAGCTTAATCATGCATCAATTATAGACGGAATTCGTTTATGTAAAGCGCANAGATACAGATACAAAAACTCTGACATGCAAGACTTAGAAATACAATTAAAAAAAGCTTGTAAAGCTAGGTATAAATTAATTGTTACTGATGGTGTTTTTTCTATGGATGGTTANATAGCAAAGTTAGATGAAATATGTTCCTTAGCTAAAAAATATGGTGCGTTAGTTATGGTTGATGATTGTCATGCNACTGGTTTTATTGGTCCCAATGGAAGAGGAACAGCAGAANATCATAATGTAATAGATAAAGTTGATATTATTACAGGTACTTTTGGNAAAGCTTTAGGCGGTGCTATGGGGGGATTTATTTCATCAAGAAAAGAAATTGTTGAAATTCTTAGGCAAAAATCTAGACCTTATCTTTTTTCAAATTCTCTGGCCCCAAGTATAGTNTCTGCTAGTATAAAAGCTATTGAAATATTATCAAGTTCAAATGATTTAATTGAAAAATTACAAAATAACACANATTATTTTAGAGATAAGATTAAAGCTTTAGGTTTTGATATTAAAGATGGAACTCACCCTATAGTTCCAGTAATGCTTTATGACGCTAAATTAGCACAAATTTTTGCNTCCAAACTCCTTGAAAAAGGTATTTATGTGATTGGCTTTTTTTACCCNGTCGTTCCTCAAAATTTAGCTCGNATTAGAGTACAAATTTCTGCNCTCCACTCTTTTCGAGAAATTGATCANTTGTTATTATCATTTGAAGAAGTTGGCAAAGAACTTAAAGTAATATAAAATCCCAATCTCCCTCTTATTGTGTGTATTAAATTACTTTTTTTTAAATCTTATTGTTTATAAACTAAAAATTTTTACATTTGCAAACCAAATTATTAGGGTTATAAAATAATTTTTATGGAATTTAAAACACTTTCGGCAAATAAAAACACAGTTCAAAAAGAATGGTTGTTAGTAGATGCTNCAGATCAAATTTTAGGAAGATTAGCCTCTATTGTAGCTAAAATAATTAGAGGTAAGTATAAATCAAATTATACACCACATGTAGATTGTGGTGATAATGTGGTAATTATAAATGCTGATAAAATTAGGTTTTCAGGTGAAAAGCTTAATCAGAAAGAATATATACGACATACAGGTTATCCAGGTGGACAAAGATCAGTTAAAGCAAAAGATTTACTAGAAAAAGACCCAGCTAGAATTATTAAAATGGCTGTAAAAGGTATGTTACCTAAAAACAAACTTGGTAGTTCTTTAAATAAAAATTTACATGTTTACGTTGGTGCAGATCATAAAAATGGTGGTCAAAAACCAAAAAAAATTGATTTGAAAGATTATTAAAATTATGGAAAAAATACATAAAATAGGAAGAAGAAAAAAGTCAATAGCAAGAGTATATTTATCAGATGGTAAAGGAAACATAATGATAAATGGAAAATCTTTTCAAGATTATTTTTGCACTGATTTACTTAGATATAAAATTCAACAAGCTCAAGACATTTTTGGTGAAAAAGATAAATACGATATCAAGGTTAATGTGAATGGAGGGGGGTTGACTGGTCAAGCAGAAGCTATAAGATTAGCAATTGCTCGTGCTTTAGTTGAGAAAAGCCCTGAATATAGAGAGAAATTAAAAGAGCAGAGTCTTTTAACAAGAGACTCAAGAATGGTTGAAAGAAAGAAACCTGGAAGAAAAAAAGCAAGAAAAAGATTCCAATTCTCAAAAAGATAGTTTTAGTATTAAAAATAAATTTGTTATTGTTTATATATGAAAAATGTTGAAATAGATAGTTTATTAAAAGCGGGAGTTCATTTCGGCCACCTTACAAGAAAATGGAACCCAAATATGGCCCCTTATATTTTTATGGAAAAAAAGGGAATGCATATTATTGATTTACATAAAACAAAAGTAAAATTAGAAGAAGCATTAACTGCTTTAAAGAAGATTGCAAAAACAGGTAGAAAAATTTTATTTGTTGCAACTAAGAAACAATCTAAATTTATTATTGAAAGAGAAATGAAAAAAATTAATATGCCTTTTGTGACAGAAAGATGGTATGGAGGAATGTTAACAAATTTCACCACTATAAGAAAGGCTGTTAAAAAAATGGATTCAATTGATAGAATGAAGGAAGATGGCACAAGAGATACTTTGTCTAAGAGAGAAAGATTACAGTTGGATAGAAAGAGAGCAAAATTAGAAAAATATCTTGGTAGTATTTCTGACATGAACAGATTACCAGCTGCAGTTTTTATTATTGATGTTTTAAAAGAAAAAATTGCTGTTGCAGAAGCTGCTAAGCTTAATATTATGACTTTTGCTATGGTCGACACAAACTCAGATCCTAGTATGATTGACTATCCTATACCTTCAAATGATGATGCTTCTAAAAGTATAGAAGTTATTTTGTCAGCTGTTGTAGATGCAATTTCGGAAGGATTAAATGAAAGAGAGGAGGAAAAGAAAAATATCCAAAATCAAAAAAAAGAAGAGACTGATTCGAAAAAGTCTTAGTTTATATAATTATAAAAAATAAAAGTTATGACTAAAATTTCTGCTAGTGATGTGAATACATTAAGAAAAAAAACAGGTGCCGGAATGATGGATTGTAAAAATGCATTAGTCGAAGCAAATGGCGATTTTGACAAAGCTATTGATGTTTTAAGAAAAAAAGGTCAGAAGGTTGCATCTAAAAGAGCTGATAGAGATGCAACTGAAGGAGTTGTTTTAGCAAGGGTTTCTGATAACTCAAAGTTTGGAGCGCTTATTTCTGTCAATTGTGAAACAGACTTTGTAGCTAAAAATGAAGACTTTATTTCTTTAACTAACCAAATTTTAGATGGTGCGATTAATGGGGAAATAATGAATAGTGATGATCTGAAAAAAATGTCTATCAATGGCATGACAGTTGAGGAGAAGTTGTTAGAGCAAACTGGAGTTATAGGAGAGAAAATAGAATTAGGTTTTTATGCTTCTATTAAAGATGAATTAGTTTCTGCATATACTCATCATGGAAATAAATTAGCTACAATTGCAGGTTTAAATATTAATAACTCTGAATTAATTGAAGTTGGCAAAGATGTTTGCATGCAAATTGCGGCAATGAATCCTATTGGAGTTAGTGAGTCTGATATTTCACAAGACGTTTTAGATAAAGAACTAGAAATAGCAAAAGATCTTGCAAGAAAAGAAGGTAAACCTGAACAAATGATTGAAAAAATTGCATTAGGTAGATTAGGTAAATTCTTTAAAGAAAACACATTACTCAAACAAGCTTTCATTAAAGATGGAAAAAAATCTATTGAATCTTATTTAAAGGAAAAAAACTCTGATTTAACTGTAAATTCTTTTAAAAGATTTGGTCTATCTAATTAATATTATTTAATAATTAGATTTAGTTTATGCTTTTTAAGAGAATTCTTTTAAAATTAAGTGGGGAATCTTTAGCCGAAGAAAAAAAANTAGGTATTTCTAAACCTAAAATAGATCATTANGTTTCGGAAATTAAATCTTTAGTTTCAANAAATATACAATTAAGNATTGTCATTGGTGGAGGAAATATATTTAGAGGNTTAGATGCAAAAAAACAGAACTTAGACTCTACTCAAGGTGATTANATGGGCATGTTAGCAACTGTTATAAATGGTTTAGCTTTNCAATCAGCTTTAGAAAAAGAAAATATTAAAACNAGAGTNCTTTCAGCAATAGAAATGAACAANGTAGCNGANCCTTANATAAGAAGAAAGGCAGTTAGGCANTTAGAAAAAGGTCGTGTTGTNATNTTNGTGGCTGGAACAGGNAATCCATATTTTACNACTGATACCGCAGCTACTTTACGTGCATTAGAAATNGATGCAAATATAATCATNAAAGNAACAAGAGTTGATGGNGTNTATACATCTGATCCTGAANTNGATAAAGANGCNATNAAGATTGATGNAATTTCATNTGACGAAGTATATGATAAAAAATTACAAATAATGGANATGACAGCCTTTACTCTATGTCNTGAAAANANATTACCTATTGTTGTGTTAAATATAAATCANTCGGGTAATTTACTTAAATTAGTAGAAGGNCAACAAATAGGAACNATTATAAAGTNATACNTTTATATTATGAATGAAGAAATAAATTTTGTTTTTGATTTAACAAATGAAAAGATGNANGACTCANTTTCCCATCTAGAATTAGAGTTAATAAAAATACGAGCNGGCCGAGCAAATCCTGGAATGTTNGATGGGGTNATGGTNGATTANTATGGNTCNAAAACNCCCCTTNNTCAANTTGGNAATATNAATNCNCCNGATGCNANAACTATTNTTNTTCAACCATGGGAAAAAGATTTAATNAATGAANTNAAAAATGCNATTAATACNTCAAANATTGGNTTTNATGCTCAGGANAATGGNGANGCAATCATTATAAATGTTCCTGNNTTAACNGAAGAGAGAAGNNTAGAGTTAGTAAAAAANGTGAAANGTGAAGCAGANAAAAGTAGAGTTAGTATTAGAAATGTTAGAAAAGANGGNAATGATGANTTGAAAAAATTAGCTAAAAATGGNATTTCAGAAGATTTNATTAAGGAGGCNGAAAATCAAATNCAAANNTTTACTGATAATTTNATTGAAAAAGTAAATAAATTAGCATCNATNAAGGAGNGTGANTTAATGAAAGTATAAAAANATCTCTTATATGAAAGGAATAATCTTAGCNGGNGGTTTAGGNAGTAGATTGTTTCCTGTNACAACATCNGTNAGNAAGCAATTNTTNCCAGTNTATGANAAGCCCATGATATANTACCCNATGACCACATTAATNTCNGTTGGCATTAGAAGTATANTAATTATTTGTAATCCTAGAGATGTTGAATCATTTAAATATCTTATTGGGNGATGGTTCTCAATATGGATGTAANTTTGANTATGCAANTCAANNTAANCCNAANGGTATTGCAGATGCNTTTATAATTGGNTCAGAATTTATNGGAANTGANGAGGTTGCTCTNATTTTAGGNGATAATATTTTTTANTTTCCAAGNATTTCAGAAAGNATAAATTTAAATNCTGGTTTTAANGGAGCTCATATTTTTGCATANCATGTTTCNGACCCTAANAGNTANGGTGTTGTTGAATTTGATAANAATAATTGTGTTATTTCAATTGAAGANAAACCNGATTCACCTAAATCAAATTTTGCTATACCAGGCCTATATTTTTTNGATCATAGGGTTGTTGATTATGCAAAGNGTCTAAAGCCTAGTTCTAGGGGGGAATTAGANATAACAGATTTATTACAAATTTATTTAGAAAAAGAAAANCTAAATGTCATGAAAATGGATAAAGGAACTGCNTGGCTTGANACGGGAACNTTTTCATCNTTAATGGANGCATCACAGTTTGTAAATGTTTTAGAAAAAAGACAAGGTTTAAAGGTNGGTTGTATTGAAGANGNNGTTTATAAAAAAANTTANATTNNTAANNCTCAATTATTAGANNTAGCAAAAAAATATTCAANTAGTGGTTATGGTAAATATCTTATATCATTAATTAATGAATGAAAAAGAATTAAATATTTATTCNNAAAAAAANAAAGAGTTTTTAAGTTTTTTAAANAAAAAACCATTNAAGGGATTGTANNATCCTATTAANTANATATTTANNANCGAAGGAAAGAATATTCGCCCTTTTTTTATTATTCTTATTTATNAATNTTATNGTGGAAGAANTTCATCNATAAATTCTGTGGCATTAGCAGTTCANGCTCTACATAATTTTACNTTNATNCATGACGATATTATGGATGATTCGNAGCTCAGAAGAGGNGNGTTAACAGTTCANAGAAAATGGGACATTAATACCGCAATTTTATCTGGAGATGCTTTGATGATATATTGTTATCAAATACTATCGTCTGTTAAGTTTAAAAAGAAGGAAAAGTTATTTAATTTTTTTACAAAAACTGCAATTCAAGTTTGTGAAGGTCAACAGTTGGATATAGATTTTCAGAAAAAAGAAAAAGTAGAAATTAAGGATTATTTAAACATGATTAATCTAAAAACAGGTGCTCTTTTTGCCTTTTCTTTTTCTGTAGGACCGTTATTATTAGACCGTGATAAAGATGAAAAAAAAATGTATGACTTAGGGATTTTGTTAGGTCAATTATTTCAAATTCAAGACGACTATTTAGATTTATTTGGGAGTAAAAAAGTTGGAAAACAAATAGGATTAGATATATTGAATAAAAAAAAAACATATTTAATCCTTTCTTTTTATAGGCTTGCTAGCCCAAAGCATCTTCAAGATTTTAAAAAATTATTATACTCCAAAAACAAACAAGAGGAAAATATTCTAAAAATCATAGATTTATTTAATGTTTATAATATAAAAGAAATAGTTACTTCTAAATTAAAGAAACTTGTAGATAATATAAATTCAATTATAGATAATTTAGCATTTTCAGATTCAAGAAAAAAGCAACT
>PAZG01000010.1 GCA_002715445.1 Flavobacteriales bacterium
TTATGGTCGCGTAGCTCAGCTGGATAGAGCATCTGCCTTCTAAGCAGACGGTCACAGGTTCGAATCCTGTCGCGATCACATAAAAAAAGCAGGTTAAAAAACCTGCTTTTTTATTTTAAATAGTAAAATGTTTTACTACTCTTGAAAAGAACCCTCCATTTTGTATATTATGCTGTTTGGATTAGTATTTTCTTCATCATAAACATTTACATATACTGAATCAAGACTTTTACCTCCATAATCATCAGTTAATTCAAGATTTATTTTATAAGTATTAACTGAACCTTTTACAGATTTAACTTCAAATTGAATGATAGGGTTATTTCTATCATTTATTCTAATATCTTTGCTTGACCAAGAATATCTGATTGAGTCACCTTCTGGATCAAATGATCTAGTAGCATCAATAATTACATTTGTACTATTGGTTTTAGGATCAGAATCATGGGGGATATTTAAATTAATTGTTCTTGCATTAATATTATTAATTGAGTCTTTTAAGATTAAATTATCTAAAATTTTATTTAATTCTTTTTGACTTAGTGTGTCCCAGTGATCACAAACTCCATCATCATTATAATCATTATCAATAACTTTACCTGAGCCATCATCTTCTCCTGAGCAAGTATCACAATCGTTAGTTTTATATTCACATTTATTATTGTCAATGTATTCTGGCTTTACATTTTTATTGTAATTGCAAGCTATTGGATCAGAACAGAAATAGTTTTCATCTCCTTTATCAAAGGATAAATCATATTTTTCAATTTCAATTTTTGTATCATATTTATTGTCAGCTAAAGTATTAGTATTTTTAGCATTATCTACGTAAGTGTAACCAATAAATGCAAGAAAAGCGCAAATACCAATTATTGTTAAATTTCTTTCCATTTTTTTATGAGTTGTTTAATATGTCAATTTAAAATATTAATTTTTTAATTATTCAAAATAAAACCCATTTGATTAACAATCAATTGTTTATAGTTTTTAATTTTTAAGTATTTTTTTGAATTTAATAGCAAAGTAAGCTAAATATAAAAAACATGGTATTGTTACAATGTAAGATGTGTGAATACCTATGATATTTATATCAGCTAATTTACCTTGAATTAGAGGAATAATTGCTCCACCTAAAATCATCATTATCAAAAAAGATGAGCCTTGTGAAGTGTGTTTTTTAAGGTCATGAATACTAATAGCAAATATACACGGCCACATAATTGAACAAAAAAGACCACCACTTATAATAGAAAATAAAGCAACTTTACCAGTTGACAGTAAACCAATTATCATAGCAAAACAACCTAAAATGCTAAATATTTTTAATGTAGTGGTTGGATTATCTTTTGCATAGAAAAAAGCCATAATTTGAATTGCTATAAACCATCCAAAAAATAACAAATCATATATATTGTTTGCTAAAATATGATTAGTAAATAAAATTATTCCAAAAGCAATATAAGGAACTATTATATACAACCATGTTTTAATTTTTTTTGACGGATTGAAAACAATAATTGCACCAGTCCATCGTCCAATCATTAATGCACCCCAATACATTGAGACATATGTAGATGTATCTTTCGGTCCTATACCTAAAGAATTTTGATTTAATAATTCTCCTAAATTACTTGGTATAGCAACTTCTACTCCGACATAGAAAAAAATAGCTATCATTCCCATAACAAGTTGTGGGTATTGCATTGCACCCCATCCTTTTTTATTTTTTTTTGATAATAGATAAGATGAATACAATCCAACAATAACAATAAGTAATGCAAATAAAAGTGCAAAAAGAATAATTGAATCAGAATAAGTGGACAAAGTCTCACCATCTTTTAATCCTTTATATTGTTTGAAAATAAAATAAAAACAAAAAGAGAGCAGTATGGTTATTATTAATAATGCCTTTGTTGCTTTTGGAGCTTTTATAAAATTACTTTTTTCTATTTTATTAGATAATTTTTTAGAAAATAAAAATATACTTGCAGCAAGTAAAAACAATATACCAACTATTTGATAAAATATTATCATATTAGACATATCAAGAATATTGTTATTTAATGCTTCATTTATATTTTTTGTATTAAATATTAAAATGGAAAGTAATATTGGTCCAATAATAGATCCAATATTGTTTACTGCNCCTGCTAAATTTAGTCTATGAGCACCTGTTTTAGGGTTACCTAAATTAATAATAAATGGATTTGCTGAAGTTTGTTGAATTGAAAATCCTAGNCCAACTATAAAAAGAGAAATTAAAACATANGTAAAAGACTGATANTCAGTAGTTTTNATCATTACAGCNGCACCAACAGTTGACACAATAAGNCCATATATAATTGTTCTTTTATAACCCCAACTGTTAATAATATCTTTACTAATAAAATTAGAAATTAAAAATAAAAAAAGCCCNCCAATATAATANGCTCCATAAAAAGCAAAATCTATTAATTGTGACTCAAATTGATCTAGTTTAAANAATTCTTTACAAAAAGGNATNAATATNCCATTAGANGCTGCAATAAATCCCCACAAAAAAAATACGCTTATTATTGTTCCTAGAGCTGAGTAATAATCTTTTTGATTTTGCATTTTTTTAAAATATATATTTATTAAATTTAACTTATCACTTAAATTATATAAATTTTATGAAAAAAGCCNTTATTATATTATCCTTTTTATTTAGTATTNTANNTTATTCTCAAGATACNACATTTGTTCAAGCCCATGATTATGTTGATTTAGATTGGTATGGAAATTATGATGCTATGGCAGAATTTCCTAACAATGATAATACTTATCGTAAAATTTTAATGCATTATGANATGAGNTGCTCATCAAGTGGTTGTAGTGGTTGGGATTATACTACAAAAATAAGTTTATTACAGCCAACTGAAGATTTNGATGAAAATGGTAANATTATTTACNCTCATGACCAAACTATAGCNAANGTNATAACNCCATATGGAACTTATATGCAAGGCAATGGTACAGAAGGTTTTTCACCTAACTGGGTACAAAGGTACACTTATGATGTAACTGATTTTGCACCATTATTAAAAGGACCTGTTATGATGAGAGCTTTTTATGGAGGTTGGAGTACAGGTTTTAATGTAACAATAAGTTTTGAATTTATTGAAGGCACTCCACCAAGAAATGTTATTGATATTCAAAATTTATGGTCAGGTAGTAACTCCTANGCTGATATTCAAACTATTTTATCCGATTCATTAGTAACTATTCCCTCTGAAGTTAAAAATTCTATGTTAAGAGTGACTATTAGTGGTCATGGTCAAGATGGTGAGTTTACTCCTGGTGTTAACTATTTTGTTGATGTAAATGGTTCTAATGTTTATACTCAAGAAATATGGAGAGATGACTGCGGTGAAGTGGCTTTATATCCTCAAGGTGGAACTTGGGTTTACGATAGAGCTAATTGGTGCCCTGGAGATAAAGCAACTACTAGAAATCATGAGTTAACATCTTATATTAATAATGGTGAGGAAAATTCTTTAGCTTTTGACATTTACAGACCTAATTGGAATCCTTCTGAAGCAAGTTATATTTATGATGCTCAATTATTTACTTTTGAAGATCCAAATTTTCAAACAGATGCAGTTTTAGAAGATATTATTTCTCCTTCTCTAAAACAAGAATATTTTAGATATAATCCTACTTGCTCAAATCCAATTATTAAAATAAAAAATAATGGTTCCGATATTTTAACTAATGCAGAAATATATTACGGCTTCGAAGGTTACCCCGAAAATTATTTCTTTTGGGAAGGTTCTTTAGATTTTGGAGAATCAGAAATTATTGAATTACAACCAATAAGTTTTTATTCTTGGGAAGATAATATTCCTTTTAAGGCAAGAATTGCAAAACCAAACGGTATTCAAGACCAATATAATGTTAATGATATTTTATTTTCTGATTATGAATTAGTTGAAGAATATCCAAATACTTTTTGTTTATGGTTAAAAACAAATGACGTTCCTGGAGAAACATCNTATGAAGTAAAAGATAATTTTGGTAATATCATTTACAGTAGAAATAACATGGATGCAAATACATTATANAAGGATACTATGACATTTGAACCCGGATGTTATAGTTTGCAATTATTAGATACTGGAGGAAATCAAAACTTTAATGAAGATGGCTTATCATGGTGGGCTAATAATGATGGAGATGGTTATGCTAGATTAAGAGANGTTCCAGGTGGTTTTTTTAAATATTATCAAGCAGATTTTGGCACAGAATTGACCAATTATTTTAGAGTTGGAAATTATTCTTTATCAATAAATAACTATGATAATTTATTTTGTGAGATATATCCTAACCCATCAAAAGATAATTTTAATCTACATTTAGAACTCCCAAAATCACAAGNCTTATTTATTGAATTAATTGATTTTAATGGNAAAGTAATTAAATCTATTGAGAAAAATAATTTTATATCAGATGTTATTAATATAAATACTAATGNNCTNCAATCAGGTATTTATTTTATATTAATTAAGACAGATGAAATTTTTATTAATAAAAAAATAATAAATCACTAGTTAGTTTCCAGTGTATATGTAGCCGTCTTTTTTAAATAATACTTGTCCTAGAGACTTGTTATTATGCCATTGACCTTCTTTGATAACATTTTTNAGTTCATCTTNTGAACTATATTTTAATACCCCGAACCCACTCATANGGCCTTCTTTAAAATCACCGACATAAACATTNCCATTTTTAAAAATTTTTGTACCAAATCCATCAGGAACTTCTTCATAAAAATCACCAGTATAAAGAGTCAAATCTTCTGAGTCAGACATTGATAAATATGTGCCATTTCCGTGATACATACCATGTTTAAATTGTCCGGTATATACTGATCCATCTGACCAAATCAACGTTCCTTCTCCATTCATCTCACCGTTCCACCATTCTCCTATATATACAGCACCACTTTTATACTTCATTATTCCTGTTCCCATTTCACAATCTCCTGAAACACATTGTGATTTTGCATNAAAAGAAAATATTAANAGAGTAATTAATGTTAAAAAAAACTTGTTCATCATTGATATAAATTTGAACAAATATAATCAAATTAATAAATAGCTTTTTTAAACATTGTTGAAATGTTATTTTTTTTCTTTAAATTATAGNANTATAAACTAAAACTAATACTATTATGAAAAAAGCTTTAATGATTATAGGCGCCATTTTATTTCTTTTAGGAGGNATAGANTATATTATGAAATTAACANTNAGTNTTGANGATGNTATGGACTTACGTGGAGGACTTTTNCAAATGTCTNNNCTATCTGGTTTATATNGTTGGTTTCATTGGNTATTAATGGGAATTGGCGGTGCTATGTTTGGTGCTGGTAAGAAAATGTAATTTTTATTACANTTAAAAAAAAGGCAGAGTTTTATCTCTGCTTTTTTTTTATATTTTTTTTNAAAATNGAATTAATAAATATAGAGATNATNATTATNAANCCTCCTAAGTAGAATAATATAGACATTTTTTCATTTTTTGGGAATATAATTAATGCTAGNATTATGGCATAGATTGGTTCTAAGTTTACACTTATATTCATTGTAAAGGGCTTTATTTTTTTCATTATTTCAACACTAATTAAGTATGCAAAACCAGTACATATAATACTTAAAAACAAAATATAACCTAAATCGTTATATGAGGGAATAATTTCATAATTAAAGTCATTTTTGTAAATCAAATAAATTAAACAAAAAAATGTTCCTCCCATCATTTCATATTTAGTTATTGAATATGATGTGTTGCCATTATTTATAAATATTGAATTTAATGATGTAAAGATAGATGCACAAAATGCTGAAATTATTGATAATAAAATGGCTTGATTTTTTAATGAATTTATTGATTCATGATTGTTTTTTAAATCAGGTGATTTAAAAATTAAAAAAATGCCTAAAATAACAAAAAGTGATAATAATAATTCATGTTTTTTAATTTTAACTTTTTTAAAAAATGGATCAATTATTGCTGTAAATAGAGCAGTGGTTGATAAACATGTAACTGCTAAAGAGACATTATATATTTTTATTGCTTCAAAAAAACAAATCCAATGAATAGCAATTATAAAACCTGTTAAAAAAAAATTTCTTTTAATTTTGAACTCTACAATTTTTTCTTTTATAATAACTTCAAGAAATAAATAAGCAATTAACATTCTATTTAATACAATTCCTAATGAATTCATTTCGATTAATTCTCCAAGAATACCTGTAAATCCCCAAATAAAAATAATTATATGAAGAGTAATTAAACTAGATTTTTTTGATAGATTTTTTGGTATCATAATTTCTTTTAAGAAGATATATAAATCCTAGTAAACCAATTATAAACAAAGATATAGCAATAAATTGTGCTTGTGTATTACTGTTTAATATAATATCTCCATTATTATAAAAACCTATTCCTTGGTCTAGATAATTTGAATTAGGTACATCTTTATATGAAATTGGAGGATTTACTCTAATTTTTTCAATAAAAAATCTTTCAATTCCATTGAGCATAAAGTATATACTAAAAAGGAGTCCTGGAATGTTTATTTTTTTTCTAATAAACCATAAAAAAAGAAAAAATATAAAACATAAAGATGTTTCGTATATTGGTGTTGGAAAAACTGAAATATTTGGTTGTTCATTTAAAAAATAGTTATATTCTATTGGTTGTCCATGAATCGCTCCAATATATTCATTACTCCATAACCAGTCAGGTAAAATAGAATGATTATGATTATTTTTAATACCCCAGCATCCATCTCCAGCTAACTGGCACCCCATCCTTCCTATTGAGTAACCTAACATGAGTATTGGTGCAAAACAATCAGCAATGCTTAAAATAGGTAATTTTAATTTTTTCGAATAAATAATAACACTTATTGCACCTCCAATTAATCCACCATAAAACGTTAAACCACTAGTTGAAAAAAGTTTATCAAAAAAATTTCCTGATTCAGTGAATACATATAAAAGCTTTGCTCCTACAATACCTCCAACAAAAGCAGCGACAGCAAAATTGAATATAATTTCACTAGGAAAGAATACTTTTTTATTATCGTTATTTTCTTTTTTTTCTTCTTGATTATTAGATAATAATATAGATATAAAAACTAAAAGCATTCCATAAATTGGATACAATAAATTGAAATCAGATAAATGAAGTGAAAAGATTACACTTGCGGGATTTTCAACTAAATCATTATAATTTCCATTTAAAACGTATGCAACTTGGTAACCAATAAAAAAAGTAATAATATGGTTGACAATTAAAGATGTTTTTTTCCTTCTTTTACTTGATTTTTCTTTTTTAAAAGGTTTTAAAATATTTCTCTTTTCCAATCTTTTGAAATCCTCTTTTAAAAAGAGGCCAGCGAATAAAAAACCTGTTCCAATACATATACCATAAACTCCTGCAAAGCCAATTCTTGGATAACATTTTTCTAATGAATAGATGTAAAAAATAATAATATAAAATGTAATTAATATTCCAAATAATATCTGTTCTGTATATTTTTTGTAAAAAGTACTTTTCATTATTAAATATTATTTATAACATTTCCATTTACAAAACCATTTCCATTTATTTTTTTAATATCAATATTAATTATATTATTTTCGAGATTATGATCATAAGGGATTTCAACTTTAATGTAATTATCTGTAAATCCGTATAAATAATTGTTTTTATTATTTTTTTCAATTAGAGCTGGACGTATTGAATTTAAATTATTTATGTAAAATAAATTTTTCTTTTTATTAGATAAATTTCTTAAAATTTTACTTCTAATTTTTCGTTCTTTAATAGGTACAATATTCTTAAAATTTATAGCCGTTGTATTTTGTCTTTCAGAGTAAGAAAATACATGTAAATAAGAAATTTCTAAAGATTTAATAAAATCAACCGTTTCATTAAATAAATCAATTGTTTCTCCTGGAAAGCCTACCATAACATCTGCACCAATACATGCATGAGGCATTTTATTTTTTATTGTTTTAATTAAGTTCGAATAATTTTTTGTCAGATATCTTCTTCTCATTAGTTTTAATATAGTATCACTACCAGATTGGAGTGGTATATGAAAATGTGGTACTATAGTTTTTGAATCAGCGATTAAATTAATTATATCATTAGATAATAAATTTGGTTCAATTGAAGAGATACGTATTCGAATATTTTCAATTTTATTAATTTCTTTTAATAAAGAATAAAAATTTTCATTGCCTTTTTTACCAAAATCTCCAATATTAACTCCAGTTAAAACTATTTCTTTAACATTTTCTTTTTTTAACTTTTTAATGTCATTAATAATATCATTAATACTATTACTTCTACTTTTACCTCTAGCTAAAGGTATTGTGCAAAACGTACATTTATAGTTGCATCCATCTTGAATTTTTAAAAAAGACCTTGTTCTTTCTTCAGATGAATAGGCACTATTAAATTTTTCAATAGATTTTATATTAGAAACTTTAATTATATTTTTTTTTGTTTCAATATATTCTTTTATATACTTTTTTAATTTAAATTTTTCATTAGAGCCAATAACTAAATTAACACCTTTAATTTTACTAATTTTTTCTGGTTTTAACTGAGCATAACAACCCATAATTACTACAATAGATTGTGGATTGATTTTTTTTACTTTTTTTACTATTTGATTACACTCTTTATCAGCATTTTCAGTAACTGAGCATGTATTAATTACATATATGTCTGCTTCTTCGAAGAAATTTGTTATTTTCATTCCTTCATTTTGAAAGTCTTTTAATATAAAAGATGTTTCAGAATAATTAAGTTTGCATCCTAATGTGTGAAAAGCAATTTTCATAACGCTAAAATACATAAAAGCAAACACTCAGTAATATTTATATTAATTAAATATAAAATGAATTTATTGTTAACTTATATATGGAGTTTTTGGTGCTATTTAATATTGACAATAATATTTATAATATGTGCACCTATAGGAATCTTTATTTCTTTTTTTTCTTCAAATCTATTTTCTATATATACTTTTTATCTTTCTAAATTAGTTTTATTATTAATTGGTGTTAGAGTAAAAGTGCATGGCAATTTTCCAATTAGTCATAAAAACCCATTTATATACATTGCTAATCACTCTTCATATTTGGACCCAGTTTTAAATTGTTTTCTAATTAACAAAAAATATAAATATTTAGCTAAATCAGAAGTTTTAGATTGGCCATTTTTTGGTCCTGTTGTAAAAAAACATTTAATAGCTGTAAAAAGAGAAAAAAAGGAGTCTAGATCTAACTCTATGTCATCCATGAAAGAAAATATTTTAAATGGATATTCAATAGTAATATATCCAGAGGGAGGGTGGAAAGATGAAAACAGTAATCATCCTTATGACATAAAACCTAATGAATTACTAAATCAGTTTAGAAATGGTGCATTTAGATTAGCAATTAATACAAATACTGATATAATTCCTGTTAGTATGTGTAATGCTAAAAATATACATTCATCCGATACAATGCTATTTAAACCTGGAAAAGTAATTTTATGTATTCATAAACCTATTAAATCACAAAATTTTTTAAATGATGAAAATGGAATAAAAGATCTAAATAATAAATGCTATTCTTTGATATATAAAGATTTATTAAAATATGAAAATAGAAAATAAAGAATTTACAGATTTAAATATACATGAGCTTTATTCAATTTTAAAATTAAGACAAGAAGTTTTTATTATTGAGCAAAAATGTAATTACTTAGATTGTGATAATTTTGATCTTAATGCTATTCATGTAANAATAAAAGATGATTTAAATTTAATTGCTTATTTGAGAATTATAAAACCTGGTATAATTTCTAAAAATATAGTATTGGGAAGAATTTTAGTAAATAAAAAAAATAGAGATAAAAGTATAGGTAAAAACATAATATCTTATTCGATAGAATTTGTAAAAAATAAATTTCCAAACACTGATATTGAGATGTCAGCTCAATCATATTTAATTGAATATTATAAAAAATTTGGTTTTGATNTTTATGGTGAAGAGTACTTAGAGGATGAAATCCCTCACATAAAAATGATTAAAAAAATATAATTTGATTTGTTTTAACGGAGAAATAGTAGAAGATAAAGATTTTTCTATCAGTCATGATAATAGATATTTATTATATGGTGATGGATTNTTTGAAACTTTAAAATATGTTCCAAATAAAATTTTNTTTTGGGAAGAACATTATTTTCGTATGATGGGTTCATTATGTATGTTAAGATTTAATATTCCTACTTTTTTTAANGAAGAATATTTTAAAAATAAAATAAATAAAACTATTGAATCTAATAACTTATTAAATTCTCCTGCTAGAGTAAAAATATTATTTTACAGAGAAAGTCCAGGTTTTTATAAACCAGAGGAAAATAATTTATCTTTTATAATTTCTACCATACCACTTAATAGTAATTTATATAAATTAAATAAAAAAGGTTTGGTTATTGATATTTTCAAAGACTATAAATTAGGTTTAAATTCTTTAAATAATATTAAGACTTCAAATAAAATAGTTAATGTTCTATCTTCCTTTTACAATGAAGATAGAAATATAGATGATTGTTTATTTGTTAATGAAAAAAATAATATTGTAGAATCCTCAAGTGGAAACCTTTTTATTTTATTAGAAAATAAACTAATTACACCACCCTTACACTCAGGTTGTATNAATGGTGTTATGAGAAAATTTTTACTTAATAAAAAGAATATAAATGGCTTAAAAATTATTGAGGATAANATTTCATTGTCAGATTTATTCAATGCAGANGAAATATTTTTTACAAACGTAATTTCTTGTATATCTTGGGTAAAAAAATTTAGAAATAAAGAATATAGTAANGTGNTATCAAAAAAAATTATTGATTTAATTAATAGGTCCAATTAGTTAAGATAAAAATCATCTTGAGCATTTATCCAAATTTTATATTTTTCATCATATTTTATTAATAATTCACCCCATTCTAAATGATTATCTATAAAATTTATTTTTTTATTATAAACTATCCAACATTTTTCCTTTAACTCTAATTCTAATTGATTTTTTGTCCATCCACAATAACCTAAAAAAAAACAAATTTCATNTTCTTTAATTATTCCAGATTTTATATATTCTTTAATTTGATTAAAATCTCCTCCGAAGTATAAATTTTTAAATATTTTTTTAGAATCATTAATTATATTTCCTTTTTTATGAAAATAAAATAAATTATTGTTATCAACGGGACCTCCTAAATAACATAGATTATTTATTATTTTAAAATCTTTAAATAAGTCTAAAATTTTAATATTTGTTAGTTCATTAATAATAAAACCAAGAGTACCCTCATTATTNTGTTCAGTAATGATTATTATTTTTTTATTAAATCTCTTATCATCAATTAAAGGTTGAGAAATTAATAAAGTTCCACTAATAATATTTTTATCTTTCATATATTCAATATATAATAAAATAATTACAATTTTGTTTAAACTTTTTAGGTAACGATGAAAAACAATAAAATTGATTTAAAGAATTTAAGAGTTAACTATTGCTTAAATAATTTATCATATAAGGATTTAAAAAAGAACCCATTTGATCAATTTAATATTTGGTTAAATGATGCAGTAAATAATAAAATAAAGGATCCTAACGCTATGATTTTATCTACTTACAATTCAATAATTGGTGTTACATCAAGAGTTGTTTTATTAAAAGAAATTAAAGAAAATTCATTTATTTTTTTTACTAATTACAATAGCTTAAAAGCAAAACAAATAAGTGAGAATAATATNGTTTCTTTATGTTTTTTTTGGAATGATTTAGAACGTCAAATTAGAATTAGAGGAACAGCTAAAAAATTANCNAATGATGAATCTTCTTCATATTTTGATTCAAGACCTGAAAAATCAAAAATTGCAGCTATTATTTCTAATCAAAGTAGTATAATTGATATTAATGAAGACTTTGAAGATAAATTATTAAAATTTAGTAATAAATCTATATCTAAACCTAAATATTGGGGAGGGTACACTATTAAGCCTCATTACTTCGAATTTTGGCAAGGTAGAAAAAATAGATTACACGATAGATTTGGGTACGATAAAGAAGGTTTNAATTGGAAAATAAATAGATTATCTCCTTAACTTTTCTTTTTTTTGGTACATTTTCCTTTAGAACCTGCAAATCTTTTTCCTTTTCTTGATTTTATGTCGCCTTTTCCCATATTGTATTTTTTTTCGAATATATAAAAATTGAAATTAAAAGAATTGATAATCATTAATATTTTTAATAAAACCATTATTAAACTCTAATCCATTCATTTCTTTTTTACCTGAAATTTTTAATTTATTAATTTTAAAACTTCCATTTTTATTTATTAAAAAAAGATTTTTTTCAATTAATTTGAATATGAACTTATCATTATTTGATTTATTTAAGCTTGAATAACTACTTACATCAGTTATAATTAAATCAAATTCATTTTTTTTAATCTTTATTTTTGTTCTAGCACCGGGATATGGAGACATTCCTCTTATAAAATTATATATTTTTAGTGTATCCATTTTCCAATTTATATATGTATCTTTTTTAAAAATTTTAGGTGCTTTTTTTAATTCATTTTTTTTGATTTGTTTTTTTGCTTTAATTGTTTTGTTAAAGACTGATTCAATAGTTTTGATAGTTAAATCTTTACTTATCTCCATTAATTTATCATGTAAAGTTTTAAAATTATCATCCAAATTGATTAAGACTTTTTCCTGATAAAGAACATCTCCATGATCAATATTTTCATTAATAAAAAAAGTAGTTAGACCTGTTTCTTTTTCACCATTAATTATTGCCCAATTTATAGGTGCTGCTCCCCTATATTCCGGTAATATGGATGCGTGTAAATTAAATGTTCCATATTTAGGTATCTCCCAAATTAATTTAGGTAGTTTTTTAAATGCTATTACAATAATTAAATCTGGCTTTATTAATCTTATTTTATTTATAAATCCTATATCATTTATATTTTCAGGTTGGTATATATTTAAATTCTTTTCTTTAGCAAAAATCTTTACATCAGATTCTTTAAGTTGTAAACCTCTTCCTGCAGGNCTATCTGGTGTTGTAATTACACCAATCANATTAAATTTTTTNCTAATTAATTCACCTAATGCTGCAGTTGCAAAATTTGATGTTCCAAAAAATAATATTTTTTCTCTCTTCATATATTGTTTAAAATAAATTTTACTCTTTCATTGATAGATTTTTTCGGAATTTCAATTATTTTATAATTTAATTCTTTATATAATTCTCTATTTTGTTTGTCTATATTAATTGTTTCTTCATAATCTTCATGTCTCATTGAATTTTTTACATAAATTTCTTCCCAAAGTGGGCAATAAAAAACTTTTTTATAGTAATTATTTAACTTAATATAATTCATCCACTCTTCTTGTATAGTTTTATTGTATGTTTTAAGATATGATATTATATCAATTAAACTTCTGTCATAAAAAATAATATTTTCTTTATAATTTTGTTCAATTGAATTTATTTCAAATTGATTTCTTCTAATTTTAAATAAATATTTACTAAAATCTATTATTTGGTCAGAATCATTATTTTTTGATGGATTTTTAAATTTTTTGTCCCAAACCTCATCAAAACATTTAAAATTAATATTCTTCAAATAATTTATAATTGACGATTTACCTGTTCCAGGAGCACCCGTTAGTATTATTTTTTTTATATGTTTCATATAAGCTAATTTACATTATATTTATAATCATTAGTTAATTTTTTTATATGTTGATAGTTAGCGAAACTTTTGATTCCATCCAAGGTGAAGGTTTTTATAGTGGTAACAGATCTTTTTTTGTTAGGTTAGCTGGTTGTGATATTGGTTGTCATTGGTGTGATGAAAAAAAAAGTTGGCCGAATGATAATTTTCCAAGATTTGAAATAAACCAATTAGTCAAATTATGTACTGAAAGTTCATCAGAAATTGTTGTTGTAACAGGGGGAGAGCCATTAATGCAAGATTTAACTGAATTTACTAAATCATTAAATGGTTTAAAAAAAAGACATTTAGAGACATCTGGAGCCTATCCCTTATCAGGAAATTGGGATTGGATAACACTGTCTCCTAAAAAAAATAAATTACCCTTAAAAGAAATTTATAATAACGCAAATGAATTAAAAGTAGTTATTTATAATGAGTCAGATTTTAATTTCGCTTTAAAAGAAAAAGAGAAAGTAAATAAAGATTGTTTACTGTATTTGCAGCCTGAATGGTCAAAAAAAGATAAAAATCTAGAAAAGATATTATCATTTAATAAAAAGTACCCAGAATGGAAATTATCTGTTCAAACACACAAATATTTAGGTTTAAAATGATTAGAATAATTATATTTTCTATTTTTTTAATATTTTATTCAACATCTTTTTCTCAAAATAAATGCAATAATGCATTTAAAAAATTAAATAAAATTGAAAAATTAATTTATGAGGATGAAGAAAAAGCATTTAATAAAATCAATAAATTAAAAATTGAATGTAAAGAAATAGACATTAAATTATATATAGGAAATATTTATTTTAAATATAAAAAATATAGTGATTATGTTGAATTATTAAGATCAAATTGGAATGTTAATTTACCTGATGAAATTATTATAAAATATTTTACATCATGTATTAATACTAATAACTATAAATTTGCAATAGACGTAATTAATTTATATCCTAAAAATTATAAGTTTTCTAAACAAGCTCAAAATTTAATTAATAATATTTTTTTCGCTATTTCAGAAATAAAAGAAAATAATATTATTGAAATAAATAAATTACTTATTTCTACAAATAAGGATGAATATTTTCCTTCCTTTAATTCTAATAGTGATCAATTAATATTTACTAGAAGAGATGATAATGATGAAAATTTTTATTTAACAAAAAATATTAATAAATCATGGTCAAAGCCAATAATACTTAATTTTCCATCTAACACTATATATAATGAAGGAGCATATTCCATTTCAAATGATTCAAAAGAAATATTTTTTGCATCTTGTAACAGATCAGATGGGTTTGGCAATTGTGATATATATTATGCTGAAATTATAAATGATTCTTTATGGTCAGATCCAATTAATTTAGGTCCATCGATAAATACTAAAGATTGGGAATCTCAACCATCAATTTCAATGGATAAAAAATTATTGTTTTTTTCTTCAAATAGAGATGGTGGTTATGGAAAAAGAGACATTTGGTGTTCTGTTAGATTAGATAAATATAATTGGTCAGAGCCATTTAATTTAGGTTCAAATGTAAACACTATAAATGATGAAATTACACCCTTTATTTTTTATGATTCTAAAAAAATATTTTTTGCTTCTAATGGTCATGTAGGTATGGGTGGATATGATTTATTTTTCTCTGAAATTGAAGATGGGCTTTTTAAACAATCAAAAAATTTAGGTTATCCAATTAATAGTAATAAAGACGAAAGTTGTTTAATAATTTCACCAGATTCTGAAGTTGGTTTCTTTTCATCTAATAGAGGAGAAAGAGATGATTTAGATATTTATGAGTTTATTTTACCAAATGAAATGAAATCTGATAAATTTATTTCCTTTGGTGGACATGTAATTGATTCAATAAGCTTAAAGCCAGTAAATAATTGTAAAATACTTTTATATAACAAAAAGTTATTATTAAAAACTTATACTGATAATGATGGTTATTTTAAGCTGAAAATACCAGCAAATCAAGAAATAAGTTTAAATATTTTATCTAAAAATCATTTATTTTTTTCAAAAAAATTTAATGTTGAAGAATTTTCAATTTTAGATTCAAAATTTATATTAAAAAGAATTAAAAAAGGAGAAAAATTAGTTTTAAGTAATGTGCTTTTTGAAACAAATGAATTTACTTTAAACAGTCAATTTATTGAAGAAATCAAACAATTAGCATACTATTTAAATGAAAATAAAAATATTAGTATTGAAATTGCGGGTCATACAGATAATGTTGGATCCGAGTCATATAATTTAATTTTGTCTGAAAAAAGAGCAAAATCTGTTTATGAAAAATTAATTGAATTTGGTGTTAAAAAAAATCAATTAAGTTATATTGGATATGGTTTTTCAAATCCTATTTTTCCATATGAAGATGTTGAAAATAGATATTTAAATAGAAGAACAGAAATTATTTATAAATAATATGAGTGATATTAAAATTATTGAATGTCCTAGAGATGCTATGCAAGGCATCAAATCTTTTATACCAACAGAAAATAAAATTAAATACATTAATTCACTAATTAATGTTGGATTTGATATAATTGATTTTGGAAGTTTTGTGTCTCATAAACATGTTCCTCAAATGAGAGATACTGAAGAAGTTTTAAAAAATCTCAAATTAAATAATGAATCTTCATTACTTAGTATAATTGTTAATAAAAAGGGGGCAGAAAAAGCAACAAGTTTTCCTCAAATTAAATACCTAGGTTATCCTTTGTCAATTTCAGAAACTTTTCAAATTAAAAATAGTAACAAATCAATTTTAGAATCTATGTTATTAGTTGATGAGTTACAAAATATGTGTATTAATTCAGGTCAAGAGTTAATTATTT
Source organism: Flavobacteriales bacterium (assembly GCA_002715445.1). Lineage (GTDB taxonomy): Bacteria > Bacteroidota > Bacteroidia > Flavobacteriales > TMED113 > TMED113. Next base: position 16,686 of record PAZG01000010.1, read on the forward strand.
ATATATCTATGGCATTTGGTAATATTTATAATGATAAATATTCTATTTCAATTCTTTTTGATTACATAGAAAAATTAATCAATATTGGTATTAAAAAAATAACTTTAGCTGACACAATTGCTATTGCGGATAAAAATATTATTGCTAATGTATTTAAAGAATTAAATAAAATTAATAATGTTAGTTTCGGATTACATTTACACTCTCACCCTAAAGATGTTATTAGTAAAATTAACTCTGCATGGATTAATGGTTGTAGAAGTTTTGATTCAACAATTAGAGGATTTGGAGGTTGTCCATTTGCAAAAAATGAATTAGTTGGAAATATTTCTACAGAGAGCTTAATTAATTTTATACAAACTAAAAAAATAAAACATAAAATTAATTTTTTAGCTCTAGAAACTGCACGTAATAATTCAATGGATATATTTAAATAATTATAAGTTTGCCATTTGAATTGCAGCAATAGCACATTCTATACCTTTATTTTTGTCGCCACTAGACCTAACTATCGCTTGATTAATATTAAGATCTGTTAAAACTCCGAAAATTACTGGAATATTAAGTTTGATATTTAAATCTTTTATTCCATTTGAAACAGCATTGCAAATGAAATCAAAATGTGGAGTTTCTCCTTTAATAACGCTACCAAAAACAATTATTGCATCTAATCTTTGATTTTCAGCCATTTTTTTTGCACCATAAATTAATTCAAAGCTTCCAGGAACTTCCATCTTATATATATCTTTAGATTTCACATTAAGATGTTCAAGTTTTTTCTTAGCAGAAAAATACAAATCATTTGTTATTTTAGAATTCCATGTAGATACAACAATTCCAATTTTTAAATTTTCTCCAGAAATATCTTTATAATTATTTTTTTCAATTTTCATTTAAGAAATTATAGAGAAATTTATTTATCCGATAAAATTTTAATTTCAGCAATTCTTTTATCTGAGTCTAATGAATAGGGTGAGTTTGGAAAATCATTTTTAATTTCTATATAATGATTTATTGCTGAGTCATAGTTTTTTAAAATTATTTCAGTTTCTGCAGTTTTAAATAGAATTTCTGCTCTAAATATCTTGTTGTCCTCAAATTCTAAGGATTTATTATAGTATTTTAATGCCTTTTCTAAATCTCCAAGTTGAAAAAATATATCGCCAATTTGTGATTTTTTAAAACTATTAAACTGACTACTTTCTGATTCTTTTTCTAAATAATTAATGGCTTCAGTGTAATATTTCACTTCTTCTTCAGAGTTTTCGGATTCTTCAGCTAATCTATAATAACATATACCTATGTGATAATTTGCAATTTCAGAATATTTAGAGTTGCTGATTTTTGAGTCTTTAGTAAATTCTATTAAACCAGGAAATTTTATACTATTTCCTTCAATTTCTTCTGGTAAAAAATATATTGAGTCACTACCAAACAAAGCTTCATCAAAATTTCCATTTTGAATATTTTTTTCTCCAATATATAAAATGATTTCTGCAGCTTTATCTATAGATGACAAATTACCGCTATCTTCAATGTATGGATCATTGAATATAAAATAATTTGAGGTTAAATTTATATAAACCAGTGATAAAATGAGTAATAATAATGTAGAAATAAAAATACCTTTTCTAAGATTATTTTTCCATATAATATTCTCGATATTTTTTATTGTTATCTTTTCCTTAAGATTTGATATAAATGATTTTTTTTCTGATGTATTATCCATATAACTTTGAATTTCTCGACAAAAGTAATTATTTTTCTAAATATTTCTTTGATAATAAAAGAAAATTCATTCCAATATTATGAATATAGAAAAAATAAGTTTAGTAAATTTTAAAAATCATGAATCTATTAATCTTGATTTTGATAATAAATTAAACTTTATTTTTGGAGAAAATGGTGTTGGAAAAACAAATAT
>PAZG01000011.1 GCA_002715445.1 Flavobacteriales bacterium
AAGAACCATTAAAATTCTTAGGTATAAATATCGTGGGATTAAAGCGAAAAGGTTTTTCGGAAAACGATATATATTCTATAAAAAATATTTATAGAAATATTTTTGGAAGTGGAAAAAATATTTCAGATTCGTTAAAGGAACTTAATGAAATTAAGTTAAATGATAAAGAACAAAACATAATAAATTTTATAAATAACTCAAAACAAGGAATAATTAAAAACTAATTTTATGGCCAGTACAGCAGATTTTAAGAACGGTTTATGTATAAAACATAATAATGATTTATGGAAAATTGAATCTTTTCAACATGTTAAACCTGGGAAAGGGCCAGCTTTTGTCAGAACTAAAATTAGAAATTTGAATACTGGAAGAATGTTAGAAAATACATTTACTGCAGGAGTGAAAATTGAAGTAATTAGAGTTGAGAACAGAAGTTCACAGTTTTTATATAAAAGTGGTGAAACTTACCACTTTATGTATCAAAAAACATTTGAACAAATTCAAATTCCTGAAAAATTAATTAATGCCCCTAAGTATTTAAAAGAAGGCAATCTGGTTGAAATAATGTTTTATACTGAAGAAGAAAGACCTATTGCTTGTAATTTACCTTCAAATGTTATTTTAGAAATAAGCAACACAGAACCAGGAGAAAAGGGAAACACTGCTACTAATGCATTAAAACCAGCTACTCTTGAAACAGGTGCTGAAATCAAAGTTCCTTTATTTATAAATACTGGGGATAAAATAAAAGTTGATACTTCTTCAGGCCAGTATATGGAAAGAATCAAGTCCTAACTTTTTTCATTTCGATACTTACTATAATAGCCACAAAAAACCATAAAGGTATTGCAGCTTTATCCATATCTAAAAAATTATTGAAAAAACCATGAATAAAGTAAGTCATAAGTCCAATTATACTGCCCAATAAATAAATTTTAAATAACTCATTTTTTTCATTGTTATAAAGAACTATTCCTTTGTAAAAAATAGTAATTATTAATATAAGAAATAGAAGCAAACCTATTAAACCTGTTTCTGATAAAGCTCCCAAATATTCACTATGAGCGTTACCCATATCACCACTATTTGTACTTATTATAGTTTTATCTTTATGATTTTGAAATACTCCGTAGTGAAATTGATAAGTTCCTGGTCCATATCCCAATATTGGTTTTTCCTTAAACATACTTATTGCACATTTCCATCTGTTGATTCTTTCCATATTAGAAGCATCAGATTTTATATTATAAATTGACTGAATATGTTCTGTAAAAGAAGAAGAAGAATCTTGTTTATTCTCAGTTAATATTGAGAAAACATCAGATCTAAAAGGAAATAAAATTATGAGTAATAAAAAAATAGATACTATAAAGTGCTTTGGTTTAAATTTAAGTCTTATTAAAAATCCTAAAATTACTGCACCAAATAAACTAACCCATGCGGCTCTTGTATAAGAGTAAATTAAAGCAATTAAAAAAAGTGAAAAACAAAAAAAAGATATAAGCCTAGTTACTTTATTAATTTTTGAAGATTTAAAAAATAAAAATAAAATTGGGATAAAAAAAGCTAACATAGCTCCATATGATGTATGGTCATCAAAAAAAGGAGTAACTACCCAGTTAGATGATGGGCCACTAAAGTTGTATGATGAATGTTTAATTAATGTATGGATTATGACAATTGAAAAAGATAGACAATACACCAAAATAAAATGGGTGATTCTTTTATGATTTTCATAAAATATTAAAGAAGAAAAGACAAAACATGGAATCAAAAACCAGATTCTTGTTAAAAAGAGTTTCAAAGAAACTAAAGGCATCGTGGAAGTAATAGAACAAACTAACATCCAAACTAAATAAGCTAATAAGAAGAATGTTATTTTATTAGTAAATATTTTTTCAAAAAAGTGAGGAGTGTAAATAATTTTAAAAAAAACTACACAGGTCAAAGCAAATAACAAGAACTCAGTAGGAAAGGAAATATCAGTATTTTCAACAAAAAAACCTAACTCACCAAGGCTCAACGAAAGTGGGGCACATAGAATTATTAATATCAATAACTTATCTAATCTAAAAGAAAAAAAAGTTACTAAAGAAATTATAATTGGCATCGAAATTAACCACCACTTTCCATCTTGTAATTGACTAAATAAAAAAAAGCCAAATAAAATAGTAAAAAAAAAGACTATTGAATTTTGAATTAACTTATTTGTCATTTTTTTGAATATTATACAATTCAATACAACGCAAAATAATTATAGAAGCAATCAAAATTGAAAACGTAGAAAGAAAAACAACTAACCATCTAATAGGAAAGGATTTTTTATCCGCTGGATATGCCTTATTTATAATAAACATATTTGTAAGTTCATAATCGGAATCAATTTGAATTAAATCACAAACATTATTTACTCTATTTAATTCATCTTGAATTTCAATTGTTCTTCTAAATAATAAATTATGTTCAGTAACGTGATCTGAAATAATTTCTAGTTCTTTTTTAATCAACCGAGCTCCCTTATTATTACTGTTAGCTAAACAAATTGCATATTGTTCAGTTAACCGTTCAACTTGAACCTCTCCATAAATTACACCTTTTTCTCTTAAAATATTTAAAGAATCGTTTACTTGAATCATTTGATTCTCTAAACTTTTTGTTCTTTCTTCACATATAAAATAAGCTTTTTCAGAACGTTCAGTTTTAATTTTTTTAATTGCAACATCAACTAAATCAAGGCATTTATTTGCTATATCAGCTGCCATTTTTGGGTTTTTATCAAGAACCTCAATCTTAATAGAGCCAAAAGGAGTTTTTTTGAATTTAACTTTTTCATCAAATGCTAAATTCATCCAAGTTCTTGAGTATGGATCATTCTTACTAATTTCATAGTGACTAAATAAATTAAATATTTTAACTAAAGAATCCTGAACCATATCACTGTTGAAGATTTGTAATAACTGCTCAGTTGTTTCTTCCTCTCCAAATTCTAAAATGTCTTTTTTATATGGATTATCTTCAATCAATAATGCTTGTGAGATAGAATTAGTTGTAGTAGGAAAAATAATGGCTGAAGACTTGAATTTTTCTTCCATGAAAAATAATGCGACAATACTTGAAAAAAATACTGATAAAAAAACAATTATAATTAATTTAATCTTGTATTTAAAGCAAAAAGATATAAGGTTATTTATATTAAAAATTGAGTTATCGTTAGTCATAGTATTTATTTATTTATTGTAAAAAACATTTCTCAGATAATTAAATCTTATCATCCCAGTAAAAAAGGACCAAATTATTGATAATAATCCGAATAAACATATATTTACATACCATTTTTGTGAAAAATTAATCAAAAGATAACTTATAATTATTAATCCAATAATAAAGAAAAATAGAGGCTCTAAAACAAATTTCAAATTACTTAATTTAAATATACGTACACAAAAATATAATTGGATTAAAGCAGTTAAAAACTGAGTCAAAAAACTAGAAATTGAGGCTCCATAAGCACCGTGAGAATTAATTAAAAAATAATTTAATATTATATTAATTATCATTCCAAAAAAAGCAATTTTATTTAATAAGTATAGATTCCCATTTGCAGTTAACAATGTACCAAAAATATATGTACAAGAAATAAATAAAAAACATAGCATTAAAATTGGAAAAATATCAAATGATTTATTTAAATAAACGTCAACATTATCAAATTTACCAAGCCCATATCTAAATTGAATAATTTCTTCTCCGTAAAAAAATGAAATAAAACACAGAACTAGCGCAAATGATATTATGATTTTAAAAGAAATTAAAACAAGTTCAGAAATAGACTTCCTATTTTTAAGCAATCTTGAGAAGATAGGTAAAAGTAATACTGCAAATAAATAAGAAATCATATTTGAGGCTTCAAAAAATCTATACGAACCGGCATATACACCAGCTTCCGATGGACCTTTAATAAACTCAATCATTATTACATCAACCCTATAATAAATTGTCATTAAAAAAATCAATAAAGCATAAGGAAAACTTTTTTTGAGTATTGCTAAAGAAAAAACAGTATCCCATTTAAGATTTAAATTTCCAGTTTTTTTAATTATGAAAAACAAAGAAATAAATACTGCGAATAAATATGAGGTTGTTTGAGCATATACAAACCACATAATTTCAAAAGGAGATGAGTTCAAATTACCCCACAACAATAAAGAACAAATCAATATCAACAAAAATCTATCTAAAACTGAAATTATACTATCCTTAAAAAATAAATGAAGGCCAGCTAAATTTGACCTTAAATACAATAAAAAAACTGCTAGGAATTGATTGAACAATAAAAAAATTAGAATTTTAAAATCATAATCCAGATAATATCCTACACAACTTACAATTAAAAAATAAAATAATCCTAACAATAATTTTAAAGGAATAATTTTTGAAAGATGCTTTTTAAGCAAAAAACTATGTTGGGATATATTTTTTACATTGTAATTATTAACTCCAAAATCTAAAAATATATTTAGAAGAAATGTTAAATTAATAATTGAAAAGTAAACCCCATATTCAAATTCACCCACTCTGTTTATAATTTCAGCATCAATTCCTAAAATATAAAATGGTTTAATTATTAAATTCAAAAAAATAATTAATACTAAATTTGAAAGAAATTTTTTTTTCATAATATAATAGACAAATAAGTCCTAATATTGTTTAAGAGAACGCAAAATAATCATTTATCTTGCAATAATATCAAAAAACATGAGAGTCGCAGTTAATACTAGGTTGTTAATAGAAAATGAATTGGAAGGTATTGGAAGATTTACTTATGAAATATTAAAGGAGTTGTGTCATCAAAATCCTAATATATATTTTGATTTTATTTTTGATAAACCGTTTTCTAAAAAATTTTTATTTAATAAAAATGTAACTGGTCACGTCCTAAGACCTAGAACTAGACACCCTATTCTGTGGTACTATTGGTTTGAAGTTAAAATTCCAAAACTTTTAAATAAAATTAAACCAGATATTTTCTTGTCTATGGACGGTTTTCTTTCTTTAAGAACGAATATTAAACAAATTGCCGTGATTCATGACATTAATTTTGTACATCATCCAAGCAACCTACCTTTTTTTCATAGAAAATATTATCAGAAATTCTTTCCAAAATATGCACATAAAGCTAATTCTATAATCACTGTTTCTAATTATTCAAAAAAAGATATTGAGAAAAACTACAGTATTCATCAAGATAAAATAAATGTTATTTATAACGGTGTCAGTAACTCATTTAAACAAATAGATGAGAAAAAAAAACAAATAATTAAAAACAAATACTCATCAAATTTTGATTATTTTATTTTCATTGGCTCCATCCATAAAAGGAAAAATATCACTAATCTAATAGCAGCATTTAATTTATTTAAATCAAATTCTAAATCTGAAACCAAATTACTTTTTGTAGGTAAAAAAAGATGGTGGGAAAAAAAGATGAAACAAACATATCAAGAAAGTAGTTATAAAAATGATATTTTATTTACTGGCTATTTGAATGACGAAGACCTTCCTTTGGTTCTTGCTTCTGCAAAAGGATTATGTTTTCCATCACTATTTGAAGGCTTTGGACTTCCAATCATCGAAGCAATGAAATGCGGAGTACCAGTTATTACATCAAATATTAGCTCAATGCCTGAGATATGTTGTGAGGCAGGATTAAAAATAAATCCCTATAAAGTTAATGACATAGCAAATGCACTTAAAAAAATTGATGAAGAGAAAGATGTTAGAGAAAAGTTAATCAAATTGGGACTTGAAAGAGCACAAATGTTTTGTTGGAAAAAGGGTGCAAAAAAATTAACAAAAATTCTTAATCTTTGAAATTAAAATTTTATAACAAAAATTTACTCATTTGCGGATGTGATGAAGCTGGAAGAGGTTCACTGGCAGGACCTGTATTTGCTTCAGCAGTTATTCTCCCAAAAAATTTTTATCATCCATTACTAGATGACTCAAAAAAAATATCAGAAAAAAAAAGAAATATACTTAGACGAGTAATTGAAAAAGAAGCTATAGCATGGTCAGTTGCAAAAACTTCACCTAAAAGAATTGACAAAATAAACATTCTTAATGCATCCATAGAAGCTATGCACAAGAGCATAAAAAAAATTAATCATAAAATTAATTTATTGTTAATTGACGGCAATCAATTTAAACATTTTAAAAAACTAAATCATAAATGTGTTGTCAAGGGCGATGCAAAATACATGTCAATCGCTTCTGCTTCAATTTTAGCTAAAACTCATAGAGATGATTATATGAAAAAAATAAGTGATGATTTTCCGTTTTATAATTGGAAGAAAAATAAAGGATACCCAACAATGGAGCACAAATTACAAATTAAAAAATTTGGATTATCCAAGTATCATAGATTAACATTTAAATCAACTTAATTTTTTTTATTTTTCAAGTAAATGATATCTCCTTTCCTCACCTCTCTATCTGTAAATAGCGGGTTTTTTTTATAAATAGAAGATAACTTTACAGCATATAGTTGAGATATTTCCCAAATAGTTTGACCACTCGTGACAACATGAAAGGAGGGATTAGAATTTCTTCTTCTTTTGGGTTTTATATATATTCTTTGATTTTGATTTAAATTAATTACGGTTGAGTCATTAATGTCATTAAACTTAAGTAGCTCAGAAACCCAAATCCCAAAATCATCAGAAATTGATTTATAAGAATCATTGGAATTAGAAATAATATAAGGAACGTTATTATAAGTTTCAATTAAATATTTTAACACTGGTTTTTCAGTGGAATTTTTTGACAGAATTTTTTCATTTTTCTTTTTTTTATTTTTTTTCAATTTATCAAAGTCATATAAATAATACTTTTCTATTACTCTAATTAAATTATTAGCATAATTAGGATCAGTAGCATAACCTGCTTTTTTTAATCCTTTAGCCCAACCTTTGTAATCAGTTATATTTAGAGAAAATAGTTCACTATACCTAGGTTTATTTTTAAGAAACAATGAATGATCTAAATAAGATTCTGAAGCTGACTTATATTTTCTGAAACATTCATTTTCTTCATCATCATCGTAATAAGACCTCTCACCTTCCCAATCTCTATGACACTTAATGCCAAAATGATTGTTTGACTCAACTGCTAAATCACTTTCACCAGAACCAGACTCCAAAATACCCTGAGCTAAAGTAATACTGGCTGGAATTGAATAATCAACCATATGTTCAACTGCTAAATCTTTATACTTCTGAATATATAATTCTACTTTGTTTAAACTTTGTGCAAAAACTACAATTGGAAAAAAAAATAAAAGTAAAATGTAATTCATAAATCTATTTATTAATACCATGAAGGCCTTGAAGACCGCCAGTATGTATGACTAATATACGTGATTCTTTTTTTATTTTTTTTTTGAGATCATGTCAAATAGACCAAAAAATAATTTTGAAGTATAAACAGGGTCTAGTTCTATTTTATATAACTGTGCAAAAGAATCAATAAATTTAATTAAGTCTGTGTTCACTTTTCCGAATCCTCCAAAATTATAATCACAGTTAATTTTCCAATTTATTTTTGAATTGGTGTTTTTACTTATAACATCTTCTAATAATTTCGAATTTTTAAATGATGAAAAACCTAAAAAATTTTGATGATCTTTTAATGACTTAATCAATCCTACTGCTGTACATCCAGAGCCGATTGAACAACAAATAGTGTCAAAATTTCCATCAACTTCGTTCATAATTTCCTCACAACCTTTTATTCCAAAATTATTGAACCCTCCCTCTGGAATTATAAATATTTTTTCATGTTCTTTCTTTAATTTATTAACAACTTTATTATTAAATTTAGATTCCCTGTATACTTTTCTACTTAAAAATTGTAGTTCCATCTTATTTTTAACACAAAATGATAGAGTAGGATTATTTCTGTAGGAAGGATCTCCTCTAACAATACCAATAGATTTAATATTCCTCAAATTTGCTAACCAACTTAAAGCATGTAAGTGATTTGAATAAGCTCCTCCAAAACTTAAAATAGTATCAATTTTATTATTAACTAAATATTCAAAATTATATTTCAATTTCCTCCATTTATTTCCTGAAACAATTTTGTGAATTAAGTCCTCTCTTTTAATAAATAGTCTAATATTATTAGGGTTGTGAGTTTTTAAATTAATTTCTTGAATTGGGGAAGGTATTTGAAATAACATTATAACTTTTATTAATTTTGTTAAAATTTAATAATTTATTTTACACTTGAAAAGATTTTCAAAAAAATACAATTTAAGTTCAGATGAATATTATTATTCAAAGGAAGGATATATTATATTTACAGAAAAATACTTATTGAATAGAGGCTACTGTTGTAACAACGGATGTAAACACTGTCCATATAAAAAAACAAATGAAAAAAAAACAACAACTTAAAGACATCTGTAAAGGGATACCTAAAACTTTACCAAAAAAATATATTTATAATAAAAATGAGAATCATGCTCCTCACAGAAAAGATATATTGACATTTGAAGAAAAAAAATTAGCGTTAAAAAATGCACTAAGATATTTTCCAAAAAAACATCATAAAATATTAATTAAAGAATTTTATAATGAATTAAAAAAATATGGAAGAATTTATATGTATAGGTTCAAACCCTCTTATAAAATAACTGCTGAAAATTTAAATGCATATCCACATAAAAGTAAACAAGCTGCAGCTATTATGATGATGTTGAATAATAATCTTGATGAAGCTGTTGCACAACACCCATCAGAACTTATAACATATGGTGGGAATGGTTCAGTTTTTCAGAATTGGGCTCAGTACAGATTAACTATGAAATATCTTTCTGAGATGAATGATATGCAAACATTAGTAATTTATTCAGGGCATCCAATGGGTTTATTTCCTTCACAAAAAAATTCTCCGAGAGTTGTTGTCACTAACGGTATGATGATACCAAATTACTCGAAGCAAGATGATTGGGAAAAGTTTAATGCTCTCGGAGTTACTCAATTTGGACAAATGACAGCAGGTTCATTTATGTATATAGGACCTCAAGGTATAGTTCACGGTACAACTATAACAATTCTAAATGCTTTGAGAAAGATTAAAAACAAAAATAAATGGAAACTATTTTTAACATCAGGTCTAGGGGGTATGAGTGGAGCACAACCTAAAGCAGCAAAAATAGCAGGTATAACTAGTATTACTGCAGAAGTTAATAAAAATGCAATTCAAAAAAGGTTTGAACAAGGTTGGATAGATGAAATTATAGATAATATTGACAGACTTGTCAGAAGAATCGAAGAACTAAAACAAAAAAATGAAATTTCATCTATTGGTTATCATGGAAACATTGTAGAAATTTGGGAAGAATTTAATAAAAGAAAAATTTTTATTGATATTGCTTCTGATCAAACTTCATTACACAATCCGTGGTCAGGAGGATATTATCCTATTTCTTTATCATTTAAAGAGGCAAATAAAATGATTAAAGAAGCTCCTGAAATATTTAAAAGACATGTTAAAAAATCTCTTTTAAGACAAGTCAAAGCCATAAATAACCACACAAAAAAAGGAACTTATTTCTTTGATTACGGAAATGCCTTTCTTCTAGAATCTGGAAGAGCTAAAGCAAATATTTTTCAAAAAAATGGGATGTATAAATACCCATCTTATGTTCAAGATATAATGGGTCCAATATGTTTTGACTATGGATTTGGCCCATTTAGATGGGTATGTGCATCAAATAGAAAAAAAGATTTAAAAATAACCGATCAAATTGCAATTGATGTCTTAAAAAGATTACAAAAAAAAGCTTCCAAAGATATAAAAGAACAAATGCAAGATAATATAGACTGGATTATTTCTGCTCAAAAAAATAAATTAGTAGTTGGTTCACAAGCTAGAATATTATATGCAAATTGTGAAGGTAGAATAGAAATTGCTAAAGCTTTCAATAATGCAATAAAAAAGAAAATAATTGGTCCTATTATTTTAGGAAGAGATCATCATGACGTAGCGGGAACAGACTCTCCTTTTAGAGAAACTTCTAACATATATGATGGCTCTCAATTCACATCAGATATGGCTATCCACAATGTGATAGGTGATAGTTTTAGAGGAGCAACGTGGGTATCCATTCATAACGGAGGAGGTGTAGGTTGGGGAGAAGTAATCAATGGGGGATTTGGGATGCTTTTAGATGGAAGTAAACAATCTAAAGAAAACTTAACAAACATGCTAAATTGGGATGTAAATAATGGTATAGCTAGAAGGTCTTGGGCAAGAAATAAAGGGGCAATTAGTACTATAAAATTAGCTATGAAAGAAAATCCACTTCTAAAAGTTACTATCCCAAATATAGTTGATGAAGGTATAATTAATTCTCTAAAAGAAAAGAATTAATTTTTTTGATTACATCTGGTACTTTGTTAATTTTTTTACCAGATGCAGTCGCAAAAAAATCCTGTCCCCCACCAGAACCATCTAAGTCTTTAGAAAATTCTTTTATAAGATCATTTGCATTCCAATTTTTTAGCTCAATAAGATCTTTAGAAATTCCAAGATTAAAAATAACTTTATCCTCATGAGCTGAAAACAACGCTAAAAACAAATTACTAGTTTTGTTAAGGAGATTAAATGAGATTTTTTTTAACATTTTAGGTGACATTTCAGAAGAAAAAATTAAAACATTTATTTCTTTAATTTTTACTATAGACTTCAACAGTTTTTCTTGAATCAAATCTGATTCTCTAGATTCTAAAAAATCAACTTTATCTTTTAATTTTTTATTCTCTAAAATTAAATTCTCAACAGCTTTAATGGGGTTTTGATAATTTTTTACAATCTGCTTTATTAAATTAAAATCTTTAGCAATAGACTCAAAATAGGAAATAGCATTAATACTAGTTATAGCCTCAATTCTTCTAACTCCAGAAGCAACTGAGCTTTCGGAAATAATCTTAAATAACCCAATCTCATTAGTATTTCGCACATGTGTTCCTCCACATAATTCAACTGACTCACCATACTTAATAACACGAACTGACTCGTCATACTTTTCTCCAAACAAAGCCATCGCTCCAATACTCTTAGCATAATCTAATGAAACATTTAACATTTCTTCAAGTTTAATTCCTGATAAAATTTTTTGATTTATATTATTTTCAATAATTTTTATTTTGTCTTCATTTATTTTTTCAAAATGAGAAAAATCAAATCTTAAATGATTATAATCAACTAATGAACCCTTTTGCTCAACGTGAGAGCCTAGTAAACTAATTAATTCGCTGTGTAGCAAATGAGTGGCCGTATGGTTTCTTGAATTAAGTTTTCTCTTATTTATATTAATTTTAACTAAATAATCTTTGTCCAAATTTTTTGGCAACCTTTCAACTAAATGAAGTATTAAATTATTCTCTTTCTTTGTGTTAATTATTGAAATTTCACTGTCATCTAAAAATAGTGAACCTTGGTCACCTACCTGTCCTCCTCCCTCAGGGTAAAAAGGAGTTTGATTAAAAACTAAATGGTAAAATTTCTTGTTCTTTATATTGACTTCTCTATACATTAAAATTTTTACAAGAGACTCGTATAGTAATGGATCTTGATAGCCCAAAAAACCTTTTTGATCTTCCTTAGATAAAATAATCCATTCTTTTGATGAAAAATTTGCAAATGATTTTGATCTTTGTTTTTGTTCATTTAGATACATTTTATAATCCTTTTCTGAGAAGGATTTTCCATGTTCCTTAAAAATGACTGCTGTTAAATCTTTTGGAAAACCGTAGGTGTCATATAGTTCAAATACTTTTTTTGAGTCAATAATATTTGAATTTGACTTTTTAATTATTTCCTGAATTAAACTTGTTCCTTTTTCCAACGTTTTAAAAAAGGTTTTTTCTTCCTCATTTATAATATTTGAAACATATTTAATTTGTGTAGAAATTTCAGGAAAAACTGATGAAAATTTATTAAACACTATTTCAACTAAATGACACAAAAAAGGAGATTCAAAATTGAGAAATGAAAAACCGTATCTGACGGCTCTTCTAAGAATTCTTCTAATTACATACCCAGCCCCAACATTACTTGGTAATTGGCCATCTGCAATAGCAAAAGAAACAGCTCTAATATGATCCACCACCACTCTAATTGCAATATCTTTTTCTTCTTCTTTTCCGTAAATGAAGCCAGATTTTTTAGAAATTTCATTAATTAAATCTGAAAAAATATCAGTATCATAGGTTGATTTTTTTTCTTGAAGAACCATGGATAATCTTTCAAAACCCATACCAGTATCAACATGTTTTTTTGATAAATTTTCCAACACTCCACTATCTTTTCTATTATATTGCATGAAAACTAAATTCCATAGCTCTATAACTTCTGGGTGATCTTTATTAATTAATTTTTTTCCATCAATTTTTTTCCTTTCGTTGATATCCCTTAAATCTATATGTATTTCTGAACATGGACCACAAGGACCAATATTACCCATTTCCCAAAAATTATATGATTTTGAACAAGCAATAATTCTATCATTCGAAATAATAGAAGACCAAATATTTCTTGATTCAATATCTTCTTCAAGATTGTCAGATTTATCACCAGCAAAAATTGTTATATATAGTCTATCCTTATCAATTTTTAAAACGTTAGTTAAAAACTCCCATGACCACAAAATAGCTTCTTTTTTAAAATAATCTCCGAAAGACCAATTCCCTAACATTTCGAACATGGTATGGTGATATGTATCGTGACCCACTTCTTCTAAATCATTATGTTTTCCAGAAACCCTTAAACATCTTTGTGAATTTACTACTCTTTGGTACTTTGCTTTTTTATTATCTAAGAATAAATCCTTGAATTGATTCATTCCAGCATTTACAAACATTAAGGTTGGATCGTCCTTAATTACCAAAGGACTTGATTTAATAATTGAATGTCCTTTCTCTTTAAAAAAAGCAATAAAACTCTTACGTATATGTTCAGATTTCATAATTGATACTAAGGTAAAAAAATAGGTCTATAAAATAATTTATATAAATTTGCATTCTTTTAAACACGTTGTGTATTTAAATTTAATTAAATATTATCAGAAATGATAAAAACAAAATACTATTACGATAAAGAAACTTTGAGTTATAAGAAAGTAAAAAACTCAAAATTTGGTTTTTTAAAAAATCTTTTGATTTTATTCATGCCTGTTTTAATTATGAGTACGGGTTTTAGCTTTGTAATTTTGTCTTTTTTCAAAACTCCAAACGAAATACTACTTCAAAAGGAAATAAATCAATTAACTGCTGAGTTCAAAAAAATTGAGAATAAAATAATTTCTACAGAAAAAACTTTAAATGAACTGTCAGAAAAAGATGCGAAAATCTATAGAATAATGTTAGATGCTAGTCCAATTAGTGATGATGTTAGACTTGCTGGATTCGGAGGGGTTGATAAATACTCAAATCTTGAAAAACTACATTCTACTGAAATGATAATTGATATTTCAAAAAAAACAGACCAACTGATCAAAAAATTAGGAATTCAATCCAAATCTCTTGACGAATTGTTTTCTTTAGCTATTGAACATAGTGAAAAGATTCAGTGTATTCCTGCTATCGAACCTTTATCAAAAAAAGATTACTCAAGAATTTCATCTGGATTTGGCCCAAGAATTGATCCTCATTACAAAATAAGAAAAATGCATACAGGTACTGATTTTGCTGCTCCTACGGGAACACCAGTTTATGCAACAGGAAATGGAAAAATAATTGAGGCTGTTAATAGATCAAGAGGAGGATATGGTAAATTTATTGTGATTGATCATGGGTATGGATATAAAACTCAATATGCTCACTTAAGTAAGTTAGCGGTAAATACAGGTCAAAATGTAAAAAGAGGAGAATTAATAGGATACGTTGGAAATACTGGAAAGTCAACAAGCCCTCATCTTCATTATGAAGTTAGAATAAACAACAAAAAAGTTAATCCAATTGATTATTTTTACAATGATTTAACAATTGAAGAATATGATCAAATGCGCAAAAATTATTCGCAAAAAAACTAATTACTTAAATAGAAAAAAAAAATTAATAGAAACAAATCTATTAATTCTATTTTTTTTATGTAACTCTGTTTTTTTAAACGCACAATCATCTTTTGACACTACACAAATAGTTGAAGATAATTCTATTTCAAAAAAAATTATAAAAATTACAGCTGTTGGAGACATCATGTTTGGAACTAATTTTCCAGCAAAAAAATATTTACCTAAAAATGAGGATTGTATTCCTCTGATTGAAAATGTTATAGAATTTTTTAATAATTCCGATATTATTTTTGGAAATCTTGAAGGCTGTATATCAGACAATGCTCCTCCAAGAAAAAGATGTAATGACCCAACAAAATGTTATTTATATAGAATGCCAAAAAAATTTGGTAATTGTTTAAAGTACGCAGGATTTAATCTAATTAGTTTAGCAAATAATCACACGTGGGACTTTGGTGAAGAAGGGGTCGAAGATACAAAAAGCGTTTTAAATTCATTAAATATAAATTACGCTGGACTGGACTATAAACCTTATACAATATTTGATTTAAATGATAGTACAAAAATTGGCTTTTGCTCATTTGCTCCCAATTATAGAACACCATCATTACTAAAAATTGAAAAAGCTCAAGAAATTGTCCAAAATTTATCCAAAAAGTGTGATATAGTAATTGTTTCATTTCATGGTGGTGGTGAGGGTTCTAAATTTCAAAATGTAACTAGAGAAACAGAGTACTGCTATGGAGAAAACAGGGGAAACGTTTATAAATTTTCACATGCTATGATTGATGCAGGTGCAGACGTTATTATAGGTCATGGTCCTCATGTAACAAGAGCAATTGATATTTATAAAAATAAATTTATTGCATATAGCTTGGGTAATTTTTGTACCTATGGTAGATTTAATCTCTCTGGGTCTAAAGGAATAGCTCCAATTTTACAATTAGAAATTTCAGATAAAGGTGAATTTATTTCCGGAAAAATTATTCCAATCAAGCAAATAAGCGGGGGCTATGTATATCCTGATAAAGAAAAAAAGGCAATTAAAAAAGTTCAAGACTTGACAAATATCGACTTTCCTAATCATAAAATTAATATTGATGATGATGGAAATATAAGTATAAAATAAATGCAAGAAAATAAAGAAACAAACGAAAAAATTTATTATTCAATTGGAGAAGTTTCAAAAATAATTGGAATATCAACTTCAAAAATAAGATTTTGGGAAAAAGAATTTGACTCAATTAAACCAAAGAAAAATAAAAAAGGGAATAGAATTTTTAATAAAAAGGAACTTAATAAGTTAAAATTAATACATCATTTATTAAAAGAAAAAAAATATACAATAGATGGCGCAAAGAAAAAAATGAGAAAAAACCCTGAAAAAACTGAAACTCACCAAAAAGTAATTGAAAATTTAAAAAAAATTAAAGCTGAATTAATTGAAATAAGAAAAAACTTAAACTAAATAGTTTAAAATATAATCACTAATTGCATTTTCAACTTTAGTAAATTTTTTCATGTAACCCGTTCCTCTAAGCTTACTAATATCAGCTCTTGTGTAATTTTGATATTGTTTTTTTAATTTAGGAGGCATTTCAATGTACTCAACAATTTCTTTCTTTTCTAAAGATTTAAAAACATAACTAATTAAATTATTAAAACTAGTTACCTGGCCTGAACCAACATTGTAAATTCCAGATTTGACATTGTTGATATATAAATAATAAATGACACTAGTTACATCATCTATGTAGACAAAATCTCTACATTGATCACCATGAGGAATACTTAAGTCATTTGATTTAAATAACTTCATTTTATTTGTTTTAATGACTTGGTTAAAAGATTGAAAAACAATTGATGACATTGGTCCTTTTTTTGATTCATCAAATCCAAATACATTAAAAAACTTAAGACCAAACCAAATTGGTGGAGTTTCTTTTTCTGAAAGAACAAATTTATCAAATTCATGTTTGGACTCAGCATATAAATTCAGTGGTTTATAAAAATTAATTTTTTTATGATCATCTGAAAATCCAAAACTTCCATCTCCATATGTAGCAGCAGAGGAAGCATAAATAAGTGGTATTGAAAAACTGACACATTTTCTCCAAACTTTAATGCTATAATTTAAATTATATTTATCTAGCTTATCTTTATCATTAAATGTTGTATCAGTAATAGCTCCTAAATGAAAAATAAAATCAATATTATTTTTGTTTTTGTCTATGAAAGAAAATAAATTATCTGTTTCAATAAATGTTGAATTCTTAATTTTTTTATTGTTTTTGAAGTCACATAAAACAATTTTAAGGCTTGTTAAAACCTCAATTTTTTTTAAGAAAGAACCAGCAATAAATCCAGAAGATCCAGTAATAATAATCATTATTCAATAATTGATTTATAGTATAAATATAGTTAGTATATTTGAATACTTTTTAAAAAAATATATATGGTTTATATAACAAGAAGAGAGCGATTTTCAAGTGCTCATAAATTAGAAAATAAAAATTTTAATAAAGAAGAAAATACTAATATTTTTGGCTCTTGTTACAATATGCATGGTCACAACTACGAATTATTTGTAACAGTAAAAGGAAAAGTAGATAAAGAAACTGGTTTTGTAACTAACTTAAAAGACTTAAAAAAAATATTAAAGTCATATGTAATTTCAAAACTTGATCATCAATTTATTAATGATGTTAGTTTCATGAAAGGGAAAATTGCTTCAACTGAAAATGTTTGTATTGCAATTTGGAATGAACTTGAAAAACCAATTAAAAACAAACTAAATTGTAAATTATTTTGTGTAAAAGTTTTAGAAACAGAAAATAATATTTTTGAATATTTTGGAAAATAAAAAAAAGATGAGTTTAATAGAAAAAAATTACGATTCAGAATACAAACCAAGTAAAAGTGAAGTTGAAAATTTTCCTGACTTACAGAATGGACCATCTTCACTTATCAAAGGAGCAGAAGTTGGAATCCAACATGTGGGAGTACATAATTTTAAACTTCCACTTAAATACAAAAAAAAGAACGGCGAAGATATTGAATTAGAAACAAAAGTTACAGGTACTGTTTCTTTAGAGGCTCATAAAAAAGGTATAAATATGTCCAGAATTATGAGGACATTTTACGAGTTTAAAGATGAATATATAATTGAAAAATTGGAAGATATTTTATTAAAGTATAAAAATGATTTAAGTTCATTTAATGCAAAAATTGGCCTACAATTTTCATACCCTATTTTACTACCCTCTTTAAGGTCGAATAATATAGGATTTCAATATTATAGAGTGTCATTTGAAGGACAAATCGATAAAAAAAGTAAGTTCAAAAAAATTATTCATTTCGACTTTGTATACTCATCTGCATGTCCATGTTCTTATGAATTGGCTGAATATGCTAGAAAACATAGAAATAAAGCAACAGTAACTCATTCTCAACGTTCAGTAGCTAGAATTTCTGTAGAATTTGATAAAAATTTATGGATAGAAGATTTACAAAAAATATGTGAAAAAGCGCTTCAAACTGAGACACAAGTAATTGTAAAAAGAGAAGATGAAATGGCATTTGCTGAGTTAAATGGATCATATTTAAAATTTGTTGAAGATGCCGCGAGATTATTATATGAAGAATTGATTAAAGATAATCGAATTAAAGACTTTAGAGTAATTTGCTCTCATCAAGAGTCTTTACATTCTCATGATGCTGTCTCTGTTATATTAGCTCCAGAAAGTAAATTTAGTAGTGAAATTTCACATGAATTTTGGTCTTCCTTAATTCATGCATCTTAAAAAAATAATTAAAATTTTATTTTATGAAAGCATATATTTTTCCTGGTCAAGGCTCTCAATTTCCTGGAATGGGAAATGATTTAAAAAACTTAACGATTGCAAAAAATATGTTTAAGGTTGCAAATGAGATCTTGGGGTTCAATATTTCTGAAATTATGTTTAACGGTTCAGTTGAAGAATTAAAACAAACAAATGTTACACAACCTTCAATTTATATTCATTCAGTAATTCTAGCAGAAATAATAAAACAAAAAAAAGAATTTTCTCCAAATATGTTGGCAGGACATTCTCTGGGGGAAATATCAGCCTTAACAGCAGGAGAAGTTTTAACATTTGAAGATGGATTAAAATTAGTTAAAATTAGATCTCAAGAAATGCAAAAAGCTTGTGAAAATAAAAAATCAACTATGGCTGCTATTCTTCAGTTAGAAAATACTAAAGTAGAAGAAGTTTGTAATAGTTCTGAAGGAATTGTAGTTCCTGCTAATTATAATTGCCCAGGTCAAATTGTGATATCAGGTGAATTTAAAGCAGTTGAAGAAGCTTGTGAAAGATTTAAACAACTAGGCGCAAGAAGAGCTATAATTTTGCCAGTGGGTGGTGCTTTTCATTCTCCATTGATGGAGCCTGCAAAGAAAAAACTTGAACAATTTATTAACTCTACAAATTTCAATAATCCCATCTGTCCTGTGTATCAAAATGTAAACGCTAAACCAGTAACTGAACCTGAAAAAATTAAAGAAAATTTAATACAACAATTAGTTTCACCAGTTAAATGGGAACAATCAATCAATAATATGATTAATGATGGTGCTAAAGAATTTTTAGAAATTGGACCTGGTAAAGTATTACAAGGATTAGTAAAAAAAATTAACCCTGAACTTAATACATTTTCAATTTAAAAATGGACTTAAATCAGCTCTTTAATAATCAAAAACAACTGTTTCTAAATAAAAAAAAAACAGATCTTAGGGAAAGAGTACAAAAAATTAAAAAAATAAGACAATGGCTTAAAAAAAATGAAAATTTAGTTATTGAGTCAATTTTAAAAGACTATAATAAACCCTTAGTAGAGATTTATACAACCGAGTTCAAACCCTTAATTGCTCATATTGATTTTACACTAAAAAATATAAAAAAGTGGTATGAGCCTAAAAAGATTAGGACACCCTTTCATCTTTTGGGGACTAGCTCTAAAATATTACATGAACCTAAAGGAATTTGCCTTATTATTTCCCCATGGAATTATCCATTAAATTTAACATTAAACCCACTTGTTTCTTCAATAGCTGCAGGGAATTTTAATTTTATTAAACCATCGGAATTTACCCCTAATACAAGTGAATTAATATATAAAATGATCAATGAGATATTTTTAGAACAAGAAAATATTGTGGTTTTAGGAAACGAAAAAATTGGTAAAGAATTAACAAGACTTCCCTTTAATCATATATTTTTCACCGGCTCACCAACAGTTGGAAAAAAAATTATGAAAGAGGCAAGTCAAAATTTATGTTCAGTTACATTAGAATTAGGGGGAAGAAACCACACTATAGTTGACCAAACTGCTGATTTAAATGATACTGTTGAAAAAATTATTTGGTCAAAATTTTTGAACGCTGGACAAACGTGCATTGCCTGTAATCATGTATTTATTCATAAAAATATTAAACATTTATTTTACAAAAAATGTTTAGACAAAATAAAGACACTTAATACTGAAAAACAAATTACTCAAATAGTCAATTCTTTACACCATAAGAGAATTATAAAATTAATTAATGACTGCTTAGAACACAGTGGTGAAAAAATTCATATTAATCAAAAACTGTCAAATCAACTCATCCCCGTATTTGCGATTAAAAATGTTAGTATTAATAACCCAATATTGAATGAAGAGATTTTTGGACCAATTTTACCAATTATTGAATATGAAAACATAAATGAAGTAATAAATTATATAAAAACAAAAGAAAAACCTTTGGCTATTTATGTATTTAGTAAAAATAAATTGTTAACAGATAAAATAATTCAAGAAACTAGTTCCGGGGGGGTTGTTATAAATGACTGTATTATTCAATATATGAACCCAAACTTACCTTTTGGTGGAGTTAATCACAGTGGCATTGGTAAGTCAGGAGGTAAAAGAACTTTTGTTAACTTCTCTAATGAAAAATCTATTTTATTTCAAAAACCTGGGTTTTCAATTGCTAAATTATTATACCCTCCATACACAGATTTTAAAAAAACCATAGCAAAAAAAATACCTTGGTTTTTTAACTAATTTTTTTTAAATACCAGTCAACAGTAGTTTCAAGAGCTTTTTCAAAAGTTGTTTTTGGTTTCCAATTTAACTGATTCATAATTTTTGAAGAGTTAATTGCATAACGAAAATCGTGCCCTGGCCTATCATCTACAAATTGAATTAAATTTTCAGAATTTTTTAAATTAGTTTTTTTATCAATCAAAGAACATATTTTTCGTATTAATTCTAAATTATTCCTTTCATTATTTGAGCCAATGTTATAAGTTTCCCCATTTAATCCTTTATGGAATACTATATCAATAGCATCTACATGATCCAAAACAAAAATCCAATCTCTTACAGCTTGACCATCACCATAAACAGGTATTTTTTTATTTTTTACGATATTATTAATTGTCAGTGGTATTAATTTTTCATGATGTTGGTTAGGTCCAAAATTATTTGAGCAATTTGAAATTATATATGGGATATTGTAAGTATTTCCATATGCTCTTATAAAATGATCAGCACTTGCTTTAGATGCTGAATATGGTGATTTGGGAGAATATGGCGAATCTTCTAAAAAATAACCTTCTTTACCTAAAGAACCATAAACCTCATCAGTGGAAATTCCGTAAAACAAATAATTTGAAGCAGCTTTGTCCCAATTTAACCTTGCTTCTTCTAATAAGTTGATGGTTCCTAATATATTTGTTTCAACAAAAAGTAACGGATTTTCAATTGAATTATCAACATGAGATTCTGCAGCAAGATGAATAATAGAGTCAATTTTAAAATCCGTAAAAATTTTATTAATAATTTCTCTATTTCTAATATCTCCCTTAATAAATTTGTAATTAGAATTTGATTCTAAATCAATTATAAATTCATAATTTGAAGCATATGTTAAATTATCAATATTTATGATAAAATAATTCTTATAACTGTTTACAAATTTTCGAACCAGATGAGAACCAATAAATCCCGCTCCTCCTGTTATTAAAATATATTTATCAAAATTCATAGTTAATTATCAATAATTTTCAAATATAACATTTATTATATCGTTAATGTTTTTGTTTATTCAGTGTATATTTACATTTTTTAAATTTATATGCAAAAAATAATTTATATTTTATTACTAGTACCAACAATTATTTTATCACAAAAAGATGATAAAAAAGTATCTTCTACAATGTTTTCAGTAGACTATGCTTATCAGTTTCCAGAATTTGATTTAAAAGATAGATTTGGTAATAATTCTTCAATTGGAGCCTCATTGATACAAAAAAATAAAAATGATATATTGATTTCTTTGTCTGGGAAATGGATATTTGGAAATGACATAAGGGAAGACAATATTTTTGAATTAATAGATGGAAATAACGGTGATATAATAAATATTAATGGTCAAATTCCAATTATTAGATTATTTGAAAGAGGTGGTCAATTCCACATTAATTTTGGAAAAAAATATAATTTGAAAAATTCAAAAACTAAATCAGGGATAGTCCCATCTTTTGGTTTGGGATATGTGTATCATAAAATATTTATTGAAACTTTATTAGGTGAAATACCTCAATTAAATGAAGAATTAATAAAGGGATATGATAGATTATCAGGTGGCTTTTCATTTAAGCAATCGCTAACTTTCATGCACTTATCAAAAAATAACATGAAAAACTTTAATATTGGCTTAGAAATAATTGAATGTTGGTCAAAAGACTTAAGAATTAATAATTATACAAATAATTCCGTCCCAAAAAAAAGGTTTGATATGTTTATTGGTTTAAAATTTGAATGGATTGTTCCTTTGAAAAAAAGAACAACTTCTAATTATTATTATTTCTAATAAACTTATGCTCTCCTTCTACAACATATTTTTAATTTTTTTTTTCAAAATTATAGCTCCTTTTTTATCAATATTTTCAAAAGAAATAAAAGTTTGGAGGACTGAACAAAAAAAAATAAAGAATTTTTCGTTAAAATATAATGCAGATCCAACAATATGGTTTCATTGTTCTTCGGCAGGAGAATATGAACAAGTAAAGCAAATAATTAATTATTTTGAAAAAAAAAAAATAAAACTAATTATTACATTTTTTTCTGTAAATACATATTTACAATTCAAAAATAAAATAAAGCACCCCTGCTCTTTATTTCCACTCGATACTAAAAAAAATATAAATCACTTCATTGAAAAATTTAATATTAAAAGAATTTTTGTTGCGAAAAATGAAATTTGGCCTAATTTAATTTATATAAGTGATAAAAAATCTATCCCTATATTTCAATTAGGTGCAAAAATAAATGAATCAAAAATTAATAATATACTCTACGGAAAAATTTATGCTAATATTTTAAAAAAAATAAATTTAATTTTTGTTCAAGATGAAGGTTCTAAAAAAATACTTAAAAAAAAGAATATTTATTCATTAGTTAGTGGAGACCCAAGAGTTGATCAGGTTTTAAATTATAAAGAAAAAAAATTTAAAGACTTATTAATTGAAAAATTTATTGATAATGAAAAAGTTTTTATAGCAGGTAGTACAGATTTAAATGACCTCAAAATACTTATCAATTCAATTAATAATAATTATAATTATAAGTGGATTATTGTTCCTCATGAAAATTCAAAAAAAGAAATTAAAGAAATTTCAAAAAAAATAAATATTAATTGGTGTTTATACTCAAAACCAAAAAATTTAACTAAAGCAAAAATATTAATTATTGATAAAGTGGGAATTCTAAAATACATTTATAAATATGCTAATATTGTTTATGTTGGTGGAGGTTTCTCAAAAGGAATTCACAACTGTTTAGAACCTGCAGTTTTTGGAAAACCTCTAATTTTTGGAAGTAACTATTATAATTTTCCTGAAGCAATTTATTTTATAAAATCAAAAGTTGCTTTTAGTATTAAAGATAAAACTGAATTTGAAAAATTATTGAGTAACGAAAAAATTGATTTTGAAAGAGTCAGAAAAAACTCCAATAAATTTTTTGAAATTCACAAAGGAGCTTCTGAAAAAATCACATCGGTTATTGAAAAATATATCAATTAGTTTTTTGTATCTTTAGGTATAATTTTTGCATACAATAATATATAACTCAAAAAAAAAAATATGAAAAACATTACATTAACAATTTTTCTTTTATTGGTAACCCCTTTATTTTTATTTAGTCAAGCCGATATTGTAGGTGGAGATGATGCTAATATTTCTGATTATCCATATCAAGCTGCAATGCTTAGTACTGGTGGTTGGGGTGGAGGTTATGCATATTGCGGAGCCTCTGTTATTAACGAATATTGGGTATTAACAGCTGCTCATTGTATGGTTGGCGAAAGCGCAAACAACACTGCAGTAAGAGTTGGAAATAGCAACAGTTATGCTCAAGGTGGACAAACATATGATGTTGCAGAAATTATTTCTCATCCAAATTATAATAGCAACACAATGAATAATGACATTGCTTTGATTAGACTTGAGAATCCNATNCAATTTAGCAATAATGTNCAACCNGTNNTACTTNTATGTGATCAACAAGTAGANNTAGGAGTTGAAGATNTNGGACAAANNTCNTGGATAACNGGNTGGGGAGANGATGAAGGNACNGCAAANAANCCAAANCAATTNCAAGTNGTTGATGTNCCAATNACNGCNNCNTCTAATTATGGAGGAAATCAAATTGACGCTGATATGATAATGGCTGGCTATAATAATGGTGGTTATGATTCTTGTCAAGGGGACAGTGGAGGACCAATGGTTGTTTTAGCTTCTGATGAAACTACTTATTTACAAGTTGGTATTGTTAGTTGGGGATATGGGTGTGCTGAAGCGGGGTACCCGGGAGTTTATGCTAGGGTTTCATACTTCCTTGATTGGATATGTACTAATACTAATGGAGCTGTTTGCCCAAATGAACAAGAATTTTGTAACGAAAATGCCATTTTTGGTTGNACAGATCCAATTGCTGAAAACTATAATTTAGAAGCAAATTTTGACGATGGTAGTTGCGAATATATACTTGGATGCACTGACAATACTGCAAATAATTTTTCTCCAATTGCCACTCAAGACGATGGTTCTTGTCAATACTCTTGTGATAATAATGTTTCCTTATTTCTTGTTATAGATTGTTATGGTGAAGAAATTAGTTGGGATTTGACTAACGATAACGGTGTGACAGTAGCTCAAGTTTCTGAGGGCACATACCCTGGGGGAAGTACTACAGATACAATGGAAGAGGGAGGAAGCACTCAACAACAAGAAATATGTTTAAGTGCTGGTTGCTACACATTTACCATATCTGACAGCTACGGTGATGGCGTGGGAGGATCAGAATTTAGCTGTGGAATTGACGGAACACCTTTTACAATAACTGACCAAAATGGAGAAATATTATTTGAAGAAAATAACCCAGTTTTTGGAGATTGTGAAGCTGGTGGTGAAGATGGACCATGTTCCGCATCTTATTCATTTTGTGTAACTGCANGCGAACCTGTTTNCGGTTGTACAGATCCNTTAGCCTCNAACTATAACTCTGAAGCCAATACGAATGACGGATCATGTATTTATGAAGGATGTACAGANGAAAATGCTTGTAATTATAATTCTTTTGCAACTAATGATGATGGTTCTTGCGAATATTCCAGTTGTGCAGGTTGTACTGATGAAAACTTTTTAGAATATGATCCAACAGCATTAATAGATGATGGAAGCTGTATCACATTAATAGTTTCTGGATGTACAGACCCTATTGCCTTAAATTTTAATGAATTAGCAAATTCTGATGATGGAACATGTGAATACCAGGAAGGATGTACTGATCCAAATGCAGAAAATTATGATTCTAATGCAATCCAAGATGATGGGTCCTGTATCTATCCTTGGGAACCTTGTGAAATCTTACAATGGTCAGAAAATTTTGAAAGTTATAATTCATCCAATATTGACCCTCAATCAACTGACTGGGTAGGTTGGGATAACATAAATTCTGGAGTTGATGTAACAGAAAACTTTGGATTCAGTAGTAATCAATCCATTCTAGTTGAACAAAATGATGATGTGGTTCATATTTTTGATGGAATTAACGCTGGAAGTGGNGANGTGATTTTTTGGATGTATATTCCATCTAGTGGTGGAGCTGGAGCATATTATAATATTTTACATGGATATAACACCCCAAATGCAGGACAAAATAGTATTTGGGCCCATCAAATAATGTTTGCATCGGCTGAAAGTGGTGAACAGTCAGTTTTAGATGCAGCAGGATATGCTGCTGTCTCATTTGATGCGATTTATGATACTTGGGTTGAAGTAAGACAAGAAATTGATTTAGATAATGATTATACTACTTTGTACTATAACGGACAAGAATTGTATTCATGGCAATTTAGTCAAGACGCTGGTGGAGAGCAACAATTAAATGTTTTAGATGCAATTAATTTCTTTGGTACATGCGGAGGAGCTGGCTGTACCGCTATGGCTTATTATGATAACATAGAAATGTGTGGTGATTTTAAAGTTGAAGTATTTGGATGTACTGACCCATCTGCCGTAAACTATAATCCAAATGCCACAAGTGATGATGGCTCATGTGTTTATGACACTTCAAACATTGAAGAAAATAATATTTTAGAAATGAATCTATTTCCTAACCCAAATAATGGTTCATTTAGTATTACACTAAATGATAATTTGCCTTCATTTAATTTAAGTATCATAAATATTTTAGGACAAGAAGTGTATACACAACAAGTAAAAAACTATTCAATAAATTCAAAACAAAACATAAAAGTTGACTTAGTAAAAGGAACTTATATCTTTAATTTGAAAACCGAAGGAAATTCAATTAAGATTCCTGTAATTATTGAATAATATAATTTGAGTTTATAAAAAAAAGGGAGGTTAAAANCCTCCCTTTTTTTTGTTTAATGCATTCGATCACCTCTTAATTCAAGCTTACTCATTAAATCTTTTTCAAATTGGAGAAAATCTTCCCATCTTTTTTTTACATAAGAATCATTTTGATAAAGCTTTGCTAAATCCATAAAAAGTCTATAATGACCAGCTTCAGAAACCATAAAACTATGATAAAACTTCTTTAAATATGGGTCATCTAAACCTTCAGATAATAACTTAAATCTCTCGCAACTTCTTGCTTCAATTAAAGCATTAGTTAATAATTTATCAACTAAAACTATTTCNGTTTTTACNCCTTTTTTTTGAAATAACATTAATTCCTTTACATATTCATCTTTTCTNGGTTTNCCAAGNTCAAATCCTCTTNTATGTATTTCATTTAAAACTAAAGAAAAATGATCCCANTCTTCNCGAACNACAGGNGTAATNGCCTCTACNATAGGCTTTAAATATGAGTAAGTTACAATTAAAGATATACAAGATGTTGCAGCTTTCTGTTCACAAAAAGCATGATCTACTAGAATGTCTTCTATACTTTTTTCAGCTAAATTAACCCATCTGGGGTCAGTTGGTAATTTTAAATGAAGCATTAATTAAAGTGTTATTATAATCTAATAGTACTCAGAAGACACATTTGTAATATTAAGAATGTCCAAAGCAAGAACCTCATCTACAGATGTCATCTCACCCTTGATAGTTACTATACAACCTTCACCACATCCTAAAATTCTCTTTTTATTTTCTGATGTTAAATTATTAATATTAATACTAATAACAGGTTTTTGTTCAGGGAATTGATACATAAACATCATACTAATATCAATACCACTAACTCTTCCAAATAGATTTATTTTTTTTCCTTTAAGAAAATCTACTTGATAATCTATGACATCAATTGCCCCCATATTTTTTGCTTCAGAAATTGCTTCTTGGGCAGGGTTTCCTATAAAACCGCCGCTCGAAGAATCATACGAACCACATGAAAATAAAAGAAAAAGGAACGCAATTAAAGGAAAATAAGAATTTTTCATAAGACAATATTTTAATTTATTTATTTTAAAATTAAAAAAACAAATATTAATTGTTACAAATAATAAAACATATTTATAATTTTAAAATAAATAAATTAAAATAGTATCATTATGACAATAAAAGAAGTTCAACAAAAAATTGATGACTGGATAAAAAAATATGGAGTCAGATATTTCTCTGAATTAACAAATATGGCTCTTTTAACTGAAGAGGTTGGTGAACTATCTAGACATATAGCAAGAATATATGGAGAACAAAATTATAAAAAAGAAGTAGACGGTAAAATGTTAATTAAAGAGGAAATTGGGGATATTTTTTTTGTTTTAGTATGCCTATGCAATCAAATGAATATTGACTTGAAAGATTGTTTGTTAAATTCTCTTGAAAAAAAAACTGGAAGAGATTCAGAAAGACATTTAAAAAATAAAAAATTAACTAATGGATAGAATATTTTTTTTTAGCTAATCCATTATCATAAATATCAATGTAAAATCCATTTGATTCATTTATTCTTCTCCCTAACAAATCAATTTTGTGTATTATTTTGCTATGATTAAAATGGTCTTCTTCAAAAATATTTAATGATGGGGAATTATTTATTATACCTGGCCTTGAGATTTCTAATACAGTTCTCATTATGTTTATTTGACCGTTTGTAAATAGATTTTGACAAGCACCTGGACTATAGTCCATGAAATTTTCAACCATATCCGGTAAATCATTACCGGACTGACCAAAATTATCGCCTGCACATGTATTTTTATTTAAATCACACTCATATCCAGCTTGATCAGACGCGTTGGGGGTATCTTCAATCCCATCATCTACTGAACATCCATCATCACCAAAAAATGCGAGAGCATCTCCCCAAATATGTCTCAGGCCTAAATAATGAGCAACTTCATGAACAGCTGTTCTTCCTAAATTATTCTCTGACATTCCATCCTCATCAGCAACTGAATTATTTCTCCCTACAGCAGTATAATGAAGAACTACTCCTTGTACACTTTCTTCATTACTAAGCATATCAACAGGCCAATCTGGAACAATATCATTATCTAATGAAGCTAAAGCTTCATCAATATTTGTTGGCGGATAAGCATATCCATAAACTTGACCAAGTTCTAAACCTAAAACATCAAGGACGCCTATGTTGCATATCCAAATATTCAAATATTTATTAGTGTCCCAAGCATCTGAACCATCAGTGTTAGAAAATTTAACCTCATCTAAAGTTATTTCATTTGAAAAAATATCATCAAACATTAAAAATTCAGATCTTTCTGTAAATTTTCTAACAATTCCATTCGTAACATTTCCATTTGGATCTACATTGGCTAAAAAAAATTCAATATTAGGGTCACCAGCAAATTCTAAAAACTCATCTCTAGTATTTACAGCATTTTCATTTAATCTCCTATAGTCTTCATTTAAAACATCTATTTGAGACTCTAAAACCGAATCTGGAAGATTCTGAGATTCTTGGTTATAAACAACATGAAAAACAACTGGTATGTAATAAGTTTCTTGAGATAACGGATGACCTAAATCAATTACTTTTTGATACAAATTTTTATATGCTAACTCATAATTAGAGTTTTGAAGAACTTTTTTCTGAACAACATAATCATAAGCACAGTTTTGACAAAAAACATATGAAGCTAAAAAAAACAGTAAAGAAATATTTAACCTCATGAGATAAAAATTATAGGACTATAAACATAGTACCCAGGGCGGGACTTGAACCCGCACGGACATTACTGCCCACAGGATTTTAAGTCCTGCGTGTCTACCAATTCCACCACCTGGGCAATCAAATTAATTATGAGCGAGTGAAGGGATTTGAACCCTCGACCCCGACCTTGGCAAGGTCGTGCTCTACCCCTGAGCTACACTCGCTTGTAACTAAGAAGGGCAAATATAAACACTTTTTTTAAGAACATAAATTATTTCTTTTTTTTACTTACTTTGTTCTTAATATTATTTAGTTTTAACAAAGCCTCTACAGGTGTGAGACTATTTATGTCAGTATTTAATAATTCTTGTTTTATTTCTTCTAAAATTGGATCATCTAGCTGAATAAAGCTAAGTTGAAGATCATTATGTTTCAATTTACCTTGATTTATTTCACCAGATCCACGTTGACTTTCTAACCACTTTAAAATTTCAGTAGACCTATCAATAATTCTTTTAGGCATACCTGCCATATTTGCAACATGAATACCAAAACTATGATGACACCCTCCTTTTTTTAATTTCCTTAAAAAAAGAACTTTATTTTCTAGTTCTTTTACAGAAACATTATAATTATGAATCCTTTTAAATTTTTGAGCTAATTCATTCAATTCATGATAATGTGTAGCAAATAAAGTCCTCGATTTATAACCAAAATCATGTATATATTCAGCTATTGCCCATGCAATCGATACACCATCAAAAGTACTTGTTCCTCTACCAATCTCATCTAGTAAAATCAAACTTCTTCTAGATAAATTATTTAATATGCTAGAAGTTTCATTCATTTCAACCATAAAAGTTGACTCTCCTTCAGAAAAATTATCAGAAGCACCAACTCTTGTGAAAATTTTATCCACTAAACCTATATCAGCTTTATCGCAAGGAACATGCGACCCTATTTGAGCAAGTAAAACAATTAAAGCAGTTTGTCTCAACAATGCAGATTTTCCAGACATATTTGGACCTGTAATAATTATAATTTGCTGAGTTTTATCATCTAAAAATAAATCATTAGGAACATACATTTCATCATCAGAAAAAATAGATTCTATTACTGGATGTCTTCCATTTTTAATATCTATACTATAACTAGTATTTATATTTGGTGCTACATAATTATTTTCTAAGGATGATATTGTAAAAGAAATTAAGCAATCTATCTTAGCTAAAATATTCGCGTTAATTTGAAAGATATTTAGATATTTTATTAAGTCATTTATTACTTTTTGATATAACTCATATTCTAATTGTAGAATATTATTTTTAGCATTTATAATTTTAACTTCTAAATCCTTTAATTCGTCTGTTATATACCTTTCTGCGCTTACTAATGTTTGTTTACGTATCCAATTTTCAGGTACTTGGTCCTTATATTTGTTTCTTACTTCTAAATAATAACCAAATACATTATTGTAAGAAATTTTCAATGAAGATATTCCAGTTAATTTAATTTCCCTTTCACATATTTCTTGTAGAATTGTCTCAGAATGATATGCTATTTGTCTAAAAGAATCTAATTCATTTGAATAATTATCTTTGATTACACTCCCTTTTGATAATAATACAGGTGCCTCCTCATTAATCTTATGTTCTAAAGATTTAATTATCTCACTACAATCATCCAATTTATGAATACATGATTTTAAATAATTTGGTGTTTTTTTATTTTTAAGATAATCTTTAATTAATGATATTTTAGATAAATAATTTTTAAAATAAATTAATTCTCTTGGATTAATTTTACCAGTAGAGATTTTTGCTGCAAGACGTTCTATATCACCGATTTCTGAAAAAATAGATTTTAATTTTTCTAGGACAGCTTCATTAGATTTTAAAAAATTAACAACTTCTAAACGGTTATTTATTTTCTCTTCATTTATTAGAGGAAAAGAAAGCCAACGCCTGAGCATTCTTGCGCCAATTGGAGTTAGAGTTTTGTTAATTACAGAATATAAACTTATGTCATTATCATTAGAAGAGTTGAAAATCTCTAAATTTTTGATTGTAAATCTATCCATCCAAACATAATCACTACTATCTATTCTTTTAAGATTTAAAATATGACCTAATTGATTATGTTGAGTTTGTTCTAAGTAGTGTAATATAGATCCGGCAGCCACTAGTGCATCACTCATATTAGACACTCCAAATCCTTTCAAAGATTTTGAATTAAAAATCTTTGAAAGGATTTGCTGCGAATAATCTAAACTATAGATCCAATCATCAATAGAGTAAAAATAAAAATTACTAGATATTTTTTTTTCTATATCATTCTTATATTTTTTTTGAATCAAAACTTCATTTGGTGAAAAATCAGCTAAAATTTTATTAATATAATTAATTGTTCCTTCAGCTACATAAAACTCACCTGTTGATATATCTAGAAAAGAAATTCCAATTAATTTTTTACCAAAATAAATTGATGCAAGAAAATTATTCTTTGTGTTTTCTAAAATTTGATCATTATATGAAACTCCAGGAGTAATTAACTCTGTAACACCTCTTTTAACAATTTTCTTTGTCTTTTTAGGGTCCTCTAATTGTTCACAAATTGCAACTCTTTTTCCTGCCTTTACTAATTTAGGTAAATATGTATTTAAAGAATGATAAGGAAAACCCGCAAGTTCAATATTAGAAGATCCATTTGATCTTTTAGTTAAAATAATACCTAATATTTTTGAAGTATCTATAGCATCTTGCCCAAAAGTTTCATAAAAATCTCCTACTCTAAATAATAATAAAGCGTCAGGATGTTTACTTTTAATAGAAGTGTACTGCTTCATTAAAGGCGTTTCATTACTATGTATATTATTATTTGCCAAAAAAATGGATATTAAAAAAGTTAAGGTATATATTTAATAATAGTTAAATTAAAAAAATTAGAATATAATGTCTAACATTTTAAATAAAAAAGAAACAAGTATTATTATTATTCTTGATAACATTAGAAGCTTAAATAATATTGGTTCAATTTTTAGGACTAGTGATGCTTTTAATATTGACAAAATTATTTTATGTGGAATTTGCGGAAAACCTCCACATAGAGAAATCAATAAAACAGCATTAGGAGCAACTGAATTTGTAAATTGGGAATATTATAATGATGTTAAAAGTCCTATATCAAAACTAATTAATGAAGGATACGAGATTACTTCTGTTGAGCAAACAAAAAGAAGCATAAATTTAACCGAATATAAACCAAAAAATAAAGTTGCATATGTTTTTGGCAACGAAGTTAATGGAGTTTCAAAAAAAACTCTAGACTCATCAAATTTAATTGTTGAAATACCTCAATTTGGAAATAAAAAATCAATGAATGTAACAGTTTGTGCAGGAATTGTTTTATGGGATTTTTATAATAAAAAAAGGGTCTAAAAAGACCCTTTTTTAAAAAAAATTTCTTGTAATTAATTATTCTATAATAAATTCCACTCTTCTATTTATATTACTTAAATTTTTAGAAACTTGTGTTCCATCCCCACCGTCAATAACAATACTTTTATTTTCATCGACTAATGGCTGTTGCTCACCTTTAGAATCAGCTACCATTCTACTTTTAGAAATTCCAAATATACTGGAGAGGTTATCAATAACTGCATTTGCTCTTTTTAGTGCAAGTTTGTAGTTACTGTTTTCTGAGCCTACTGAATCAGCATATCCAATAACTCTCAACTTGAAACTAGGATTATTCTTCATTATAGAAGCTATAATTGCCAGTCTCTCGTAATTAGCATACTGTACTTTGCTACTGTTAAAATCAAAATATATGCTTGGTAAATATGCTCCTTTACCTGCTATTTCTTGACCTTGAAAATTTA
Organism: Flavobacteriales bacterium; assembly: GCA_002715445.1. Taxonomy (GTDB): domain Bacteria; phylum Bacteroidota; class Bacteroidia; order Flavobacteriales; family TMED113; genus TMED113. The sequence goes on from PAZG01000011.1 coordinate 32,643, forward strand.
CTGTAGCTCCTGATTTTGTATTTGGTTCAAAATCTTGACTATTAGGTACTCCATCTTGATCATCATCTAATTCACGGCCATTAGAATCAACATTAACACCTGGAGAAGAAAATGGATCAAGATCTTTATAGTCTGCTACTCCATCATTATCTACATCAAGAGGACGACCACTACCATCAACAGCCACACCCTTTGGTGTATTTTTGTCTAAGTCAAATTTATCAGATACTCCATCACCATCAGAATCAATACTCAAACCTTCAATTTCTTGAGTATTTCTATTAACTTGATTTGAAATTACATCAATTGGATTTACCCACTCCATACTCTTTTCATTTTTACCAAATAAGTATGAAAAGCCGACACTAAGATTAGTAAAACCCTCTGTAATAGGGAAATCACTTTCAGAAATATTATCTACACCATTTCCGAATGGAGCTACACAAGAAAAATCTAATGTAGTTTGTATTTTTTCTGAGACTCTGTATTTTAACCCCATTCCTAAAGGAATTGCAAGGGAATTATCATCAAAATCTACATTATTACCTTCACCATTATATGCTAAAAAACCAATACCTCCACCTAAATAAAATGAAAACTTTCTATAATCTTTTGGTAAATCAAAAGCATTTAATATGTTAAAAGACCCTTCAAAAGAGAATAAAGAAAATGTTGATTCAAAATTATATTGACCTTCGTTATTAGCTAAACCACCAGCTAAAAAATTTCCAGAAATCCCAAAAGCTGGAGTTAATTGTTTATCTAAACTAAATCCATAGCTTAAATTTGTTCCATCACTTTTAAATTCGCCTAATTCAGTTAACATACCTAATGACGTAGAAACACTAAATGAATTATATTTTTGTGCATAGACTCCGACAGAAAAAAGAAAAGCTAGTAAATAGATTGAAAATAATTTTTTCATAAATGAATATTTTAATATTTATATCTCAAATATATGACTAATATTAATTATAAATTAAGATAAATTGATAATTTTTCAACAGTGTTTTTGTCAGTCGATTGCTTTACCAATTCTTTTATTGTAATCTTAAATTTGGGACAAACAAAGTCTGGAGCTATTTCTAACAGAGGAACTAGTACAAAATTCCTTAAATGATATTTTGGATGAGGAATAACCAAATTTGATTTTTGTAAAACTTTATTTTCAAAAAATAAAATATCAAAATCGATAATTCTTGATGAATATCCCGAATTAAGTCTAATCCTACCCATTTCATTCTCTATAAATAATAATTTTTTAAGCAATTTATTAGGTGTTAGAGAAGTAGTTATTTTAACTACAAAATTTATAAAAAAATCATCTTCATATCCCCACGAAGATGTTTTATAAAAAGACGATATTTTACATGAATTTGAAATTGATATAATTTTTTTTATTGCTAAACGACAATTACTAACTTTGTTACCTATATTAGTCCCAACAGATATGTAAACAGTGTTCATTATATAACTACTAATTATGAAATACCTTTTAAATAAATTACTTTTTCCTGAAAAATTAATATTCAAAAATTAGATATTAAAGAAAAAGCATTACTAATTTATATTATTCTTGGCGGAATTTTTATCTCTTGCCTTATTGCTTGTAATTTAATATTCTTAAAATTCTTCAGTATCAAAATTAACTATTTAAATATAACCTTTACTCAATCAGTAGGATTAATAGCATATCCAATTACTTTTTTAATTACAGATGTTGTTTCTGAAATTTATGGACATAAAAAAGCAAACTACTTAGTTTTATCAGGAATTATTTCCAGTTTAATTATTTTAGGTCTAATTTATATTGCCGATATTTTACCTGCAGCAGAATTTTCTAAACCTTCAAATCAAAAAGTTGATGACGAAACATTTAATCTTGTTTTTGGTCAATTTGGAGTAGCAATGATTGCTTCTTTATTTACTTATTTAATATGCCAACTAATTGATATTAAAATCTTTCATTACTTAAAGAAAAAAACAAAGGGAAAGTATTTGTGGTTAAGAAATAATTTTTCTACAATATCTTCGCAATTAATTGATACTTTTCTCATACTTTTTTTATTGATGGCACTTACTCCAGCAGAGGGTTTGGAAAATATAAATGATGTTTGGAGATTATTTAAAAATGGATTTTTATTTAAAATCTCTATTGCAGCAATTGATACAATTCCTCTTTATATAATTGTTAGGAAAATGAGATCATATTTTAAACTCAAAGAAAATGAAGAAATTAAGATGTAAAAAAATCTACTAAATATCCTTTGTGTCTTCTTACATTAAACACCTCATCATTGTCAAAAATCAAATATTGTCCCTTTATGCCAACAAGTTTTAATCCAGGAATATTTTTTTTATCTAAAACAATACTTTTTACTTTATTAGGTAATTTATTAATAGGGAAATTTATTTTTTTAATTTCTGATTTATTAATGACATACTTTTTAAGCTCAGGATTTAAATAAGATGAAAGTTCATTTTTTTTAATAATTAAATCTACTTTATTTATATCACCCTTTAACATTTTCATCCATGATGTTCTATCAGCAACATAATTTTTTAAAAATATTTCAATTTTTCCAGCTAAATACCTGTTAGGTGTTTCAGCAAAAACTATACCTTCAATTGCCCCTTGATCAATCCACCTACTTTCTAAACTATTTTTTCTAGTCACACCAACTTTCAATCCGCTAGAAATACTTAAGTAAACTAAATGAGGTTGTAACTGAAATTTTTTTTCCCACTCTAAATCTCTTTCCTCAATATTTAAATGAGCGGTACAAAGTTCTGGTTTAAATATACTAGGGGAAGCTTCTGGAGAATTCCAAAAACAATCATAGCAAAAGCTTTGTCTATAAAATTTCTTCATTTTTCTTCCGCATGAACAAAAGACAGTATTTAGCCAATTAATTGAAATTTTTTTTCCTATTAAGTCATTAACAGAGAGACTGTAATCCCCAAGCTGAATATAATAATCTACAGGATCATTATACTTAACACTCATTTTATCAATTAATAATTTATGCATTTTGATTTTTTGTAATTTTACAAAATTAAATATTATTTGAGTTAATGAAATACAATATTTTTAATTCTATTGCAACATGGTCACTAAAAAAAAGAATTAACAGAATTAATTCTTTTATAAACGAGCCTGTAAAAACTCAAAAGAATGTTTTAAAATCTCTTTTAAAAAAAGCAAAGGATACAAAATGGGGGAAGAAATATAAATACGATTTTATAAAAAATTATAATGATTTTAAATCCTCAAGTCCAATTGTTAAGTATGAAAATATTATTGAACATATAAATAATATNAAGGAAGGAGAAACAGATATTCTTTGGCCGGGTAATATTTCTTTTTTTGCAAAATCATCAGGAACTACCAACGATAGAAGCAAATATATCCCTATAACAGATGAATCATTAAATCACTCGCATTTAAGAGCTGGAAAGGATATGCTCTCAATTTATTTGAATTTATTTCCAGACAGTAAAATATTTAATGGAAAGAGTTTAATGATAGGGGGAAGTAAATCTTTAGGTAAAGAAAGAGACTATATAGTAGGTGACTTATCTTCAATTTTAATTAGTAATTTACCACTATGGACCACATTTATGAGAACTCCATCAATAGAAACTGCATTGATGAGTGANTGGGAGAAAAAAATGGAAAAAATAGCTGATGAATCCATTGATGAAAATGTAACTTCTATTTCAGGTGTACCCTCATGGACACTGATTTTATTAAGAAAAGTTTTAGAAAAAACTGGCAAAGAAAAAATTTGCCAAGTTTGGCCAAATTTAGAACTATACATGCATGGAGGGATTAGTATGCAACCTTACAAAAAAGAGTTTGATGAAATTATTGGTTCCAAAATAAATTATTTAGAAATATANAATGCTTCAGAAGGCTTTTTTGGAATTCAAAATAATTTAAAGGATGATGATTTACTATTAATGTTAGATTATGGAATATTTTATGAATTTATACCAATTATTGACAACAAACTAAAACATAAAGAAATTGTTTCTATTGAAGATGTTAAGTTAAATGTTAATTACGCAATGATAATTTCAACAAATGGAGGATTATGGAGATATAATATAGGAGACACAATAATATTTACATCTTTAGACCCTTACAAAATAAAAATTTCTGGAAGAACAAAACATTTTATAAATGCATTTGGAGAGGAATTGATGGTAAGTAATACAGATTTAGCAATTCAAATTACATGNGAAAAAACNAAATGTAAAATCAAAGACTATACAGCAGCNCCTAAGTTTCTTCAAAATTCTTCTGGCTGTCATGAGTGGATTATCGAATTTGAAAAAAAACCTGAAGATCAAGAATTATTCACAGATATATTGGACAAAGAAATTAGAGCTATAAACTCAGATTACGACGCAAAAAGATATAAAGATATTTTACTTAAGAAACCTATAATTCACTTTTGTGATAATAATTTTTTTTATAACTGGCTTAAAAAGAATAATAAAATTGGTGGACAAAATAAAGTNCCAAGATTATCAAATTCAAGAGATAAATTAGAAGAATTATTAAAAACCTTATGAAATTANTTTTAGCATTAACTTTTTTATGGGCATCTTCTTTTTCTCAAAATATTACCAACAGTAAAAATCTAAACTCTATTGAAACTGATGTATTTGGAAACATCTATACAGTATCTAGCAATTATAAAATAAATAAATACACAAANGAAAATTTTAAAAAAAAATTAGAGTATATAAACTACGAGTATGGTGAAATTANTAAAATCATGGTTGAAAACCCATTTAGANTTATAGTTTTTTTTAAGGAAAGTCAAAGCATTATTTTTTTAGATAAAAATTTAAATGAATTAAGTAAAGTAATTAATCTTGACAATATATTCGAAGANAAAATTACAGATGTTTCTAACTATTCAGATTTAATATTCTTATTTTCTGAAATTAATAAAATTTATGTCTTTGACATTAAAAGAAATGAAATTGTTAACTCAAAAAAAATAGCTATTAATAATCAAACTAATTCAATTAAAATTTTTTCTAATTATAATAAAATATTTGTTTTAGGAAATTCATTTTCAAAAGTTTTTAATCATGAATTGAATTATATATATGAGGAAGANAAGGAATGGCAGAGTTATATTAATAGGTTGTTATTTGATAACAATAATATTTACGAATGTTCTATCAAAGAAGGTCAAACAACAATCTATAAATTAGATGAAAATTTTAATAAAATTAAAATAAAAAATATTTCAGATTCTATTTTTACAATCAAAAAAAATAATATTATTTCAATAAATAATGGACTTTTAAAACAACATACCATAAATAATTAGCAATTATTTAAAAGTATTTTTATATTCAAATAAAAATTATAAAAATGCACATAGGAATAGCTGGAAATATTGGAGTAGGTAAAACAACTTTATGTAAACTACTTGCAAAACACTATAATTGGAGTCCCTCTTTTGAGTCTGTAGACAACAANCCTTATCTAAANGACTTTTATTTGGATATGCAAAGATGGTCTTTTAATCTTCAAGTATTTTTTTTAAATAGTAGATTTCGTCAAGTAAAAGAAATTATAAATTCAAAGAAAACAATTATTCAAGACAGAACTATTTATGAGGATGCATATGTTTTTGCACCCAATTTACATGCGATGGGTCTTATGTCATCAAGAGATTATGATAATTACTCAACATTATTTGCGCTAATGGAATCTTTTGTTTCTCCACCAACTTTACTTTTATATTTAAAATCTACAATTCCACATTTAGTAAATAAAATTCAAAAAAGAGGAAGAAACTACGAAGAAAGTATTAGAATCGATTATTTAAACAGGTTAAACGAACGATATGAAGCATTCTTTGCTAACTATAAACATAATTTTATTGTAATTGATTGTGACAATATTAATTTTGAAAAAAATGCGGAGGATTTTGATATGATTATAAAAAAAATTGACTCCAATTTAAAAAAACAAAAATAAGGTTAATCTAAGTACATAACCTTATTTACCTTATTAATNATATTGTCCACACTCGGTAAAAACTCTGTAACTAAATTTGGAGCATAAGCCATTGGAACATCAGCTGAACAAATTCGACAAATTGGAGCATCTAAATAATCAAAAGCATCTTGTTGAACTTTATATGATATTTCTGATGATATAGATCCAAAAGGCCAACTTTCTTCAACAATAACCAATCTATTACTTTTCTTAACTGATTGTATAATAGTACTATAATCTAAAGGGCGAATTGTTCTTAAATCAATTACTTCAGCAGAAATATTTTTATCACTTAAATGATTCCAAGCTTCAAGGACTTCTTTCATCATTTTTCCATATGAAACAATTGTTACATCAGAACCTTCCTTAACTATATCTGCCTTTCCAATTGGAATAGTATATTCTTCTTCTGGAACCATTCCTTTATCACCATACATAAGCTCTGATTCCATAAAAATAACAGGGTCATTATCTCTAATTGAGCTTTTAAGTAATCCTTTTGCATCATAGGGATTAGAAGGTACAATAACTTTTAAACCAGGGCAATTTGCATACCAATTATCAAAGGATTGAGAATGTGTAGCTCCTAGNTGGCCTGCAGAACCTGTAGGACCACGAAATACAATAGGTATATTAAACTGNCCGCCTGACATTTGCATCATTTTAGCTGCATTATTAATTATTTGGTCAATACCAACGAGAGAAAAATTAAATGTCATAAATTCAATTATGGGCCTCAAACCATTCATAGCGGCTCCAACTCCTATTCCACTAAATCCAAGTTCAGAAATCGGAGTATCAATTATTCTTTTAGGACCAAATTTATCCAAAAGACCCTTAGACGCTTTATAAGCCCCATTATATTCAGCAACTTCCTCTCCCATTAAAAAAATCTTTTCATCTAGCACCATTTCTTCTGAAATGGCCTCCGCAATTGCTTCTCTAAATTGAATTTCTCTCATTATACAAACTTGTTAAAAAATAAATATAATTAAATATAAAATTAATTAATCAAATTGAATAACATAAAGATAAAATGTCATAAATTTGTACTATAATTANCGTATACAATGAATATTTTAGTTTGCATAAGTATCGTTCCAGATACAACTTCGAAAATTAACTTTACTGAATCAAATAAAAAATTTGACAAAAATGGTATCACTTACATAATAAATCCATTAGATGAATTTTGTTTAACAAAAGCTATTTTCATTAAAGAATCTATTGGCGCAAATATTACAGTGCTAAATGTTGGTCCAAATGAAAATGANTCAGTTATAAGAAAAGCACTTGCAATAGGAGCAGACAATGCTGTAAGAATAGATTCTATTGCAGAAAATAGTTTAAATGTTGCCAAATCTATAGCTAATTATATTTTAGATAAAAAATTTGACATAATATTCTGCGGAAAAGAATCAATTGATTATAATGGTGGAAAAGTTCCTGGCTATTTGTCAGCTATTTTACAAATTCCTTTTATGAACGCATGTGTAGGTTTAGAAATTGAAAATGAATCATTAATAATTCAAACTGAAATTGACGATGGAATTCAAATTTCTAAATGCAATAAAAATATAATTATAGCAGGACAAAAAGGTTTAGTTGAAGAAAAAGACCTTAGAATACCTTCTATGAGAGGAATTATGACGGCAAGGACTAAAACTTTAGAAATAGTAAAGAATGAAGAAGTATTTGATGAAAATATTGAAACATTATCTTTTGAATTGCCAGAACAAAGAAGCTCATGTAAAATGATTGATTCAGAAAATGTTAAAGAGTTAATAGANTTGCTACAAAATGAAGCAAAAGTAATCTAAACTATAAAAAAATGAGTATTATAATATTTGCAGAAACATGGAATAATAAATTTAAAAAATCTTCACTAGAAGCTATTTCTTATGGTAGTGAAATGGCTAAAAAAATGAATTTACAGNCAATTGCGATCGTAGTAGGTAAATGTGAAAATTTAAATACTTTAGGAAAATATGGAGCAAATAAAGTTATAACAGTTAGTGATAATGAACTTGAATCCTACACTAATATTAATCTATCAAAATTAATTATTAATATTTTTAATAAGTTTAACGGGAAAATTTTAGTCACATCAAATACTAGTAGATCAAAAACTATCACATCTCAAATTGCAATAGAAACAAAATCAAGCTTAATTACAAATGCAATAAGTTATCCAGAGAGCTATTCTCCAATTCAAATTAAATGCAAAGCATTTTCTAGTAAAGGTATTGTATTATATGAGTCAAAATCTGATAAGTTAGTTATTAGTATTTTACCTAATTCAATAGGCATAATAGAAAATAATAATTCAATTGAAATTGAAAATTATTTTGATCAAAATAATAATGATGAACAAATAAAATTAATTGAAACCAAAAAAAATTCTACCGAAATATCATTAACTGATGCAGAAACAGTTATTTCTGGAGGAAGAGGATTAAAAGGTCCTGAAAATTGGGGAATGGTTGAGGAACTAGCAAGCTTATTAAATGCAGGAACTGCTTGCTCAAAACCTGTGTCAGATATGAGNTGGAGACCCCATTCAGAACACGTTGGTCAAACAGGAATAGCTATCAACCCAAATTTATATATAGCGATTGGTATTTCTGGAGCAATTCAACATTTAGCTGGTGTAAGTTCATCAAAAAAAATAGTTGTAATCAACACAGATCCCGAAGCNCCATTCTTCAAAGCTGCAGACTATGGGATTGTAGGAGATGCTTTTGAAGTTGTTCCTAAAATGATTGAAGAAATAAAAAAGATTAAGAGTCTTTAATTTCATATGGATTTGATTGAATTAAATATCGTTGGATATTCTAGAAGCGAATTCCAACACGGAGCCTATGCCCTTATTTTTTCAGAAAAAAAAGGGGAAAGAACTTTTTCTATTGTAATAGGCTCATGTGAAACTCAATCTATAGCAATAGGGCTTGAATCCAATATAAAAATAAGTAGACCTCTTACTCACGATCTATTTAAAACATTTGCTAATGTTTTTAAAATAAATCTACTTTATGTATATATTTATAAAATACAAAAAGGTATTTTTTACTCTTATTTAGTTTTTGAAAATAAACAAAATGAAAATATTAAAATAGATGCGAGAACATCAGATGCAGTTGCAATATCAATTAGATTTAAAGTTCCAATATATACAAATGAANATGTTTTGAATGAAACATCAGTAATCGANAAAAAANAAAATACNCAAANCAAAAAAAGAAAAAATNTTTTTAAAAAAGAATCAACAAATAAGCCTGNTTTATTNGAATTACAAAAAAAACTAGAAGATGCNCTAGAAAAAGAAAATTATGAACAAGCAGCAGAAATTCGTGATTTAATAAATAAAAAGAATAAAAAAAATAACTAACTTTTAAATTATGAATACCATACAAATGATTTTAGAAAATAATTTATTTAGAGGAATAATTGGTATAATATTTTTAATTGGTCTATGTTATTTTTTATCAACTGATAAAAAAAATATTTCTTGGAAACTTGTAATTACTGGTTTATTAATTCAACTTACAATTGCATTTGGGGTATTTAAATTTGAATTTATAGCATCATTTTTTGAATCTATAAGTAATTTATTCATCCAATTATTAGAATTTACTAAATCAGGCGCTGAATTCTTATTTGGCCCNAAATTAGTTAATGACAATACATTTGGAGCTCAATTTGCATTTCAAATATTACCAACTATTATTTTTTTCTCAGCATTAACAAGTGTTTTGTTCTATCTAGGAATTCTTCAAAAAATTGTTTATTTCTTTGCTAAAATTATGAAGAAAATAATGGGCCTTTCAGGTTCGGAAAGTTTAGCGGCTACAGGAAATATTTTCNTAGGACAAACAGAATCCCCTCTNTTAGTTAAGCCTTACATAAATAANTTTACTAACTCTGAATTATTATGTTTAATGGGAGGTGGAATGGCGACAATAGCAGGAGGTGTTTTCATCGCCTTTATTCAAATGCTAGGCGAAGAATACGCAACACATCTGTTAACCGCATCTATTATGTCTGCTCCTGCTGCTATCGTAGCATGTAAAATTTTACTACCAGAAACTGGAAAGCCAAGTCAAGAAATGAAAATTCCAAATCAAAATTTTGGAACAAATTTCTTTGATGCTATAACTGTTGGAACTGTTCAAGGCGTGAAACTAGCAGTTAATGTTGGAGCTATGATTTTAGTTTTTATTGCTTTTATTGCTCTTTTTAATGAGATCTTGACATTTTTAGGTAATCTTACAGGAATTAATGATTTTATTTCTGAAAACACAATTTATAATGAATTATCTCTTGAAATGATATTTGGTTACATCTTTGCCCCAGTTGTTTTCCTTATGGGAGTTCCTTTTGAAGACATTATATTATCAGGACAACTTTTAGGCGAAAAAACGGTAGCAAATGAATTTATAGCATATGATTCATTAGGAGACATGATTAATAAAGATCAACTTANTGAAAAATCTAAAATAATGGCCACATATTTTCTNTGCGGTTTTGCTAATTTCTTATCAATTGGCATTCAGGTTGGAGGAATTTCNGTTTTAGCACCAAATAAAAGAAAAAATTTAGCGAAATTAGGAATTAAAGCATTAATAGCTGGAACAGTNGCATCACTGATGACAGCAGTAATGGCAGGAATGTTATCATGAAAACATATTTAGAACTTATGGATAATGTGCTTAAGCATGGCACAAAAAAAATTGATAGAACGGGTGTCGGAACTCTAAGTATTTTTGGAGCTCAAATGAGATTTAATTTACAAGAAGGGTTTCCTTTGCTTACTACAAAAAAACTTCATTTAAAATCAATAATTCATGAATTACTTTGGTTTTTAAAAGGAGATACAAATATAAANTACTTAAAAGATAATAAAGTAAGAATATGGGATGAATGGGCAGATAAAGATGGAAACTTAGGACCCGTTTANGGACATCAATGGAGAAGCTGGGAGGGAAAGGATGGAATAAAAATAGATCAAATTAATAATGTAATTAATGACATCAAAAAAAATCCTAATTCTCGTAGATTAATTGTTAATTCGTGGAATGTCTCTGAAATACCCAAAATGGCTTTACCGCCATGTCATGCTTTCTTTCAATTTTATGTCGCTAATAAAAGACTGTCATGTCAATTATATCAAAGAAGCGCAGATTTATTTTTGGGAGTTCCATTTAATATAGCTTCTTACTCAATATTATGTATGATGATTGCTAAAATATGTGATTTAAAATTAGGTGACTTTGTTCATACATTAGGAGATACCCATTTATATTTAAATCACCTTGAACAGGCAAAAATTCAACTAGAAAGAAANCCAAAAAAATTGCCNATTATGAAAATTAATGGTAATCAAAAAAATATAAACGACTTTCGTTACGAAGATTTTGAGTTGACAAACTATGATCCAGAACCTCATATAAAGGCTCCCGTAGCGATTTAATACAGAATAAATTGAAAATAAATCTTATTGTAGCTGNATCTGAAAANAATGTAATTGGTAAAAAAAATGATTTACCATGGTCATTACCTAATGATATGAATTATTTTAAATTGAAAACTTTAGGACATACAGTTATTATGGGAAGAAAAAACTATATATCTATTCCCGAAAAATTTAGACCATTGCCAAATAGGGAAAATATAATCTTAACTACAAAAAAAAAATTTATTGCACCAAAATGTAAAATATTTAACTCACTTGAAAATTCAATTATTTATTGTCAAAAAATGAAAAAAAATGAAATATTTATAATTGGTGGAGGAGAGGTTTATAAATATGCATTAGAGCAAAATTTAATTGATACTATATATTTAACACGAGTTCATACAACCCTCAAAGGGGATACATTTTTTCCAAAATTAAATGAAAAAAAATGGAAAATTATATCAGAAGAAAAAAACAATAAAGATTTGTCACATAAATATGACTATTCATTTATTGTTTTAGATAGGATCTAAGATGCTTTCTTTAAAGAATAATCAGTTGAAAAAACTTTATTAATATATTTTGTGTCTACTAATAATTTTTTAATCTTAGGAGAGGAAGGAAGTTTAAAAGAATCCCTAAGAAGTATTTTTTCTAAAATAGACCTCAACCCTCTTGCCCCTAACTTTAATTCAATTGTCTTATCTACAATCATATTACAAGCCTCGATACTTATATCTAGTTCAATATTATCTAGTTCAAACAACTTTTTATATTGTTTTATTAGTGAGTTACGAGGTTGAATTAATATTTGAATTAAGTCATTTTTGCTTAGCTTATCAAGATGAGTTAAAACAGGTAACCTACCTATTATTTCAGGTATAAGGCCATAATTTTTAATGTCAAAAGGACTTATTTGACTTAAAATATTTTTATCTATTTTTTTTTGTTTTTTAGAGCTAAAACCTACAGCATTTAAACCAACTCTACTAGAAATGATTTTATCAATTCCATCAAAGGCTCCTCCACATATAAATAAAATATTTTTTGTATCAATTTGAATGTAATTTTGATCAGGGTGCTTTCTCCCACCTTTTGGAGGAACATTTACAACTGAACCTTCTAACAACTTTAATAAACCTTGTTGGACTCCTTCACCAGAAACATCTCTAGTAATAGAAGGATTATCTCCTTTTCGTGCTATTTTATCAAGTTCATCAATAAATACTATCCCTTTTTCAGCTAATTCTTTATTATAATTTGCAGCTTGTAATAATCTGGTTAAAATACTTTCTATGTCTTCTCCAACATAACCAGCTTCAGTTAAAACAGTCGCATCAACTATACAAAATGGTATATCTAATTTTTTAGCTATTGTCTTAGCTAATAAAGTTTTTCCTGTCCCCGTTTCTCCAACTAATAATATATTCGATTTTTCAATATCAACATCCTGACTCAAATCTGAAAAAATTCTTTTATAATGATTATAAACCGCAACAGATAATACTATTTTTGCTTTTTCTTGTCCAATTACATACTCATCGAGATATTGTTTAATTTCTTTAGGTTTAAATAATTTGAAATCTACTTTCTTATTTTTAACAGAGTGATTTTTTTCAGGTTGTATTATTTGGGCAGCTTGTAAAATACAAGCATCACATATGAAACAATCAATACCCGAAATTAAAATATTTACTTCTTTTTTGCTTTTTGCGCAAAAAGAACATTTTGTTAGCTCAGTTGAATTATTCATTAAGATTTTTTTAATACTTCGTCAAGCATGCCATATTCTTTGGCTTCTGAAGATGTCATCCAATAATCTCTATCACCATCTTTATAGACTTGATCAAATGACTTATTAGAGTGATTAGCTATTATCTCATAAAGCTCATTTTTTAACTTTTTTATTTCATTTGCTGTGATTTCAATATCAGATGCTTGACCGTGCGCCCCACCCAATGGTTGATGAATCATTACACGAGAATGTTTCAAAGCATATCTTTTTCCTTTTTCTCCAGCACAAAGCAAAATAGCAGCCATAGATGCAGCCATTCCAGTACAAATAGTCGAAACTTTTGGATTTATGTACTGCATAGTATCATATATTCCCAACCCTGCATAAACCTGACCTCCAGGTGAGTTAATATACAATTCAATATCTTTAGATGAATCTGTTGATTCTAAAAATAACAGTTGTGCCTGAATAATATTAGCAACGTAATCATTAATTGGAACACCCAAAAAAATTATTCTGTCCATCATCAATCTAGAAAAAACATCCATTGTAGCAACATTTAACTTTCTTTCTTCGGTTATCGTTGGTGAAATATAATTTCCGTAAATAGAAGAATAAGTATCAAGAGTTAAACTATTGATTCCTAAATGCTTTGTTGCATATTTCTTAAATTCATTATGATTATTCATATAAACTAATTTTTAGTTACTAATTTACTAAATTCATCGATAGATACTTCCTTATTCTTTGCTTTAATATTTTTCTTAAAATATTTAATCATTTCATCAGTAACTATTTGCTCCTCTATTCTTCTTCTTTCTTCCTGATTTTGTATTAAATTTTTTGTCATATTTTCTAACTCAACATCTTCTTTTTTCATTCCATACTGAAGTAACTGTAATTTAAATATTTCTTTAGCTTTAGAAAAAACTGTTTCTTCAGTAAGATCAATATTTTGCTCAAGAATAATTTTATCTTTTATTAATTCCCAGCAAAATGATTTTTGATAGAGATTATATTCTTTTTCAACATCTTCATTTTTTTTCTTTCCATCAGAGTTAGCCACAATCCACCTTTTCAAAAAATCATTTGGTAAGTCTATTTTTGAAGAATCAATTACAAAATCAACAACATCATTAAAATATTTATTTTCAGACTGTTTTTCATACATTTCGGAAAACTTTTTTTCAATTGCTAAATTAAATTCCTTTTTAGTTTTTATTGTTTCTTCAGGAAAACTTTTTTTAAAAAAATCTTCGTTTAATTTTGCCGGCGAAACTCTTTTAATGGAATCTATTTTTAAGCTAAATTCATTGTTTAGATGTTCTATCTCTTCCTTTTTTATGTTAAGAAGAGAAGATAGCTCTGTTTCATTTTTGAATACTTCTTTTATATTAACCATTAAAGTATCATCTTTTTTTGATTTAAGTAGTTTAGTTTTTAAACCACTTACTAGAAGATCGTCAACTAATAATGAGCTACTGTGAGAAACTAGTTTTTTACTCTCCCCTTTTCTTTGAATTTCATCTAATTTTAGATACAATATATCATTAATCTTTACATCATTTGGAAATGTGTTTTCACCATGTTGTTTTCTTAGATTATCAACAGCATCTTTAACTTGTTTGTCATCTGGTTTTATTGAATAATATGAAACCTTATCTTTTTTAGGTAAAGTAATATTAAATTCAGGCCTGTAACCTAATTCGTACTCAAAAATATAATCATCTTCTTTTGCCCAATCAATATCAGCTTTTTTGGGAAGAGGATAACCCATGATTGAGGGGTTATTTTCTTTTAAGTATTTATTAACTTTTTCAGAAAGGAGCTTATTTATCTCATCAATTTTTATACTTAAACCGTATTTCTTTTTTATAAGGGAAACTGGAACCATTCCAGATCTAAATCCAGGGAGAGAGACTTTTTTTCTATATCCTTTGATAGATTCCGCTACCTTATCTTTATAATCTTTTATTTTTACAGATACTTTTAATATACCTGTATTTTTATTTATTTTCTCTTCAATTATACTCATTTCGATGTTAATTTTTTGCCAAATATACAATTATAAGAATAAAAACAAATCGTTAAATATTAAGTATATTTGATCTATATATTTATATGAATTACACTATGAAATTAAAATCTTTATTTACTTTAATATTTTTTTCCAGTTTAATATTTTCTCAAAATTTAATTTGGGAAAATGAAATCGATTTAATTAAAACAAGTTCTTCTGTTAGGTCATTTGATTTAAATTCAGATGGAACTGAAGATGTTGTTTTAAGTGGAGGTGTTGATGGCTACCCTACTCCATTTGGAACTATTGCTATTGACGGATTGAGTGGTGATATTTTATGGACAAAAGATAATCAAAACGAGTGGTTTATAAGTGCACAATCTTTTGACTTTAATTTAGATGGAACCCCTGATGTTATTGTGGGCGGAAGAGATGCTGCTTTAAAAGTAATTAATGGTTTAAATGGTGAAGAAATTTGGAGCTTTTGGAATAGTGAAGAAAATCCAAATGATTATGGATGGTATAATTTTTACAATCCTCAACTAATTCCTGACCAAAACAATGATAATCTTCCCGAAATTCTATGCGCAAATGGGGGTGATCATTCTTTAGACTCAAGCGTATCGGATAGACCTCCAGGGCACATAATGATTTTAGATGGTTATTCAGGAAGTATTTTAAATAATGCTGTAGTTCCTGATTCAAATGAAACTTATATGTCACCACTTTACGTTGATTTAGACGGAGATAATAATTATAACATTATATTTGGAACCGGTGGCGAAACTATCCAAGGAAATTTATGGATAGCCGATTTTAATGATTTATTAAATAACGATCTCAGTAACTCCATCTCCCTATTACCAAATCCTGAATTAGGTATGTTAGCACCTCCTTCCATTGCTAAATTAAATGGAGATGAAACATACGATATAATTGCACAAAATTTTGATGGAAAAATTACTGCTATTGATGGAGAAGATTTTGACAATATTATTTGGGAAGTTAATATAGAAGGAACAGAAAGTGCGGCTTCTGCAATTGTTGGTAATTTTACAAACAATGACAATAATGGAGATGTTTTTGCAACATTATATGTTGGAGGACAGTCTTCATACAGTGATTTTTACCAAGTATTAATAGACGGAGAAAGTGGTGATATTATTTACATGGATAGTATTGGCTCATTTAACTTTGCAACACCAATATGTTTTGATTCAAACTCTAATGGTAAAGATGAGGTCTTAATATCAACGACTAACTCTGTTAATGGAGAGTTTGAGCATGAACTAATTTTAATTGATTTTATTAACGATACTCAAACCTCTATTTTCTCAACTATTGGAGGAGATATTTATTCTACTCCTCAAATTAAAGATATAGATAATAATGATTACTTAGATTTAATTTTTGTAACTCAAAAAGACAATCCATTCATTCCATCTGGGGTTGAAATTCGTAGACTTGAAACATCATATTTAAATCCTCCTTTTGGAGTTTCTTGGGGAAGTTACATGGGTACTAATTTTGATGGTATTTTTGACAATTCAGGCGAATGTAACACTGATTTAGATTTATTTGCTTTTCCAGCAGTATCATGTCCAGGCGAAAATAGCGGGTCAATTAATTTATATATTGGACCAAATAGCACTGGAACGCCTCCTTATGAATATTTTTGGTCTAATGGCGAAACTACGGAAGATTTAGAAAACCTTTCTGTTGGCTCATATAGCGTCACAGTCGTGGATGCAAATGGATGTCAAGATACAATTACAACAAATATTTCCGAGTATGAAAGTATTTATTTTTCCACTCCACCTACATGTCCCGGGGGAAGTGATGGAATGGCATATATGAGCTCAACAGGCTGTTCATGCAATTCAAGTAACTGTCAGTTTATCTGGACAAATGAAGAAGGAGAAATTATTGCACAAGGAGATGGTTCAACTGCGGAAGAAACATATAAGTATTTATTTGATATTCCAGCTGGAATATATACCGCTACTATTATTCATCCAAATGGATGTGTTTTAGAAGAAGAAATTATTGTTCCAGAAACGGATTTAATTGGTGAAGCTATAATTGAACATATTTGCCCTGGAAGTGGTTTATTGGGTTCAATTACATTTTATCCCGAAAGTCCAAATCTTATTAGTCCATATTGCGTTTGGGAAAACTATCCTGTATTTGATGGATTAACTCTAGCAAACGATCTTAATCCTGGATCATATACAGTTTCATGCCAATGGGATACTGACGGCAACGGAATCATTGAACCAATTTTTGATTGTTTTCAAACAAAAACTTTTGAGGTTTTAGAACTAGAGCTAGATTGTAACCAAGAATGCAATGGAGCTACTTTAGATGACTGCGGAAATTGTGATTCGAATTTGGAAAATGATTGTATTCTTGGTTGTATCGATAGCGCTGCGTGTAATTTTAGCAATCTTGCCACTGATGATGATGGGTCTTGTATATATGTGGATGGTATTTGTGAATCATGTGAGAATGGAGTTATAATTGATAATGATTTAGATAATGACGGTATTTGTGATAATAATGAAATTGTTGGCTGTACTGATAGCGCTGCATGTAATTTTAATATTCTCGCTACTGATGATGATGGTTCATGTATCTATGCCGAAGAGTTTTTAGATTGTAATGGAAATTGTTTAAATGACTTTGATTTTGATAATGTTTGTGATGAATATGATAATTGCCCTGATGTATTTAATCCGGATCAAATAGACTCAGATAATGATGGAATTGGTGATGCTTGTAATAACTCAAGTACGGAAGAAATAAAATTCTCAATATATGTTTACCCTAATCCTGCAAAGGATAAATTAAATATAGAAATTAATAATGTTAATGAATATCACATTGAAATTCACGATTTTTCAGGCAAAAATATTTATAATACCGAGTCAAAAAAATCTAACAAAATTATTGACTTAGATAAATTTTCTGATGGAATTTATACAATTAAGGTCTTTTCAAAAGAGATTAATTATATAAGTAAATTAATTATTAATAATTGATACTGGAATGATTTGATTAGAATCCTTTGTTAAAACATTAATTAAGTAACAACCAGCTTCGTTTTGTAAATTAAATTTATATTCATAATATCCTTTCGCTAGATCAGTATCAAGTAAAATATCAGATTGTCCTAAGGAATTAATAATTGATATATTTACTCTATCATCTAACGGTAGATTAAAAGAAATTTTTAAACTGTTTCTAACTGGATTAGGAAAAACCTTTACATCAAAAAAATTTCTATAAATTGGATGAAATTCACCAACTATACTAATATCATTAGAATTATATATACCATTTCCCTCTTCCCAAGATTTAACAAATAATATATTTTCTATTTGAGATGCTTTATTCCAAATTTTAAAACTTAAAGTTTCACCTTCTTCCATTCCATCTTTATAATTATTAGAAAAATCATTACCCCAAACAGTAACTGCCATATTATTTTCAGTAAAAACATTAGATCCAACCAGGAGGTTATTAGAATCAAATACTCCTATTTCATCACCATAAATTGCAATTTCATCTAAAATATTTTTAGGTATTCCGATTGTCATATTTACCCCTGTATTTAAAACAGATGAATAATATTCTGGTTTTATTTTTGCTCCATTATTTAACCTAGAAGCTTCTTCATTAATAGGGTAAGAAAAATCACTATCTGAGTATAATTTTATAGCATATGCTTGCCCGGGAAGCATGTTTCCTATAGTATTTATTCCTAAAAATGGCCAATATACATTTGCTAATTCATCTTTCATTATAATTAATTCATTATAAATTGGAAAAAGCGCCTCTTCCACAGGCATTGGAGTATCATTTAAGTAAGCTAAAATATTCCAATTTTGATACAACTGTATAGATGAATTCTCTATTTTATATCCACAAACTTCTAATGTTGAATTTTGCTGCATTTTAACTTGGTAACCATATCCATAAGTATGGTTTTGAATTCCATTAATACCAAAATAAGGCCAAAAAACATCACCATGCTGATCTTTTAAAATAACTAAATCATCACTTATAGAACTAAGTAAATCTGACATTTCTGGATCTTTTGGAGATAAATACGTTGACCAATAACTCCATCCAGCGGGTAAGTCAATGTTCTGAAAAAAGAGTTGCTCATTTACTGCTATAGCAGTGTTTTGAAATCCTTGATAAAGTAAATAATTATTTTGTGAGTTTGTAAAAACTAATGATTCTCCAATAGTGCTTGATACTGAATTCTCGTTAACGACAAAATCTCCAGAATTCGCCAATACATTTGAAGAAAGACTTTGAGAATATAAATTATTTGTGAAATTAAATATTACAAAAAAGAAAAACAGTCGGTTCATCATTCTGATATTGTATTTTCTAATTCTTGTATTGAATTTGTAATTGAATTAATTTGAATTTGGATATCATTTAATTGAGTTTGAAGCAATAAATTTGTATTAATATTATCTTCCAAGGTTTGTAAGATTGTTGCAATTACATCTACTTGCTCTTGCAAATCATTATCATTCGTAGATAAAATATCTTGTAGAGAATAATATGCCTCTGANTTTTGATTAACATTTTGNTCNATATTAGAAACTTGATTTGTTAAATAATTAATCTGTGTTTGAAAAAAATTAATATTTTCTTCAAAAGCACTGTTCATTTGTAAAACAATATTGTCATCTCTAGAATCAACATAATTTTTTGTGGCTAAATGACTATTAATTGTTGGATCTACAGAATTTATTTGTTGATAAGAGTTTATTTCACCGTTAGTTAATTCTAATAATAAATTATCATTATTATAAAACTGAACTTCTCCAATTAAACTAATTTGTGANTTGCTTTCATTGCCTAATGAAATAGTATTTGAGCTGATGTGCGTTTCATCTGAATTTAAATCAATTGACAAATCTTGCTGTGGCTGAATAATTCCGTCTGAAATTTCCCAATGATTATTTCCAGATGAATTAGAATATAATGCATAAGGAACACTTAATAATTGGGATTCCCCAAAGGTAACAGCTTGAGCAGGCCCTTCATTATCAAAATCAATATCAACTTTTATAAAAATACTTCCTTCTCCCCAATTTACATCTTCAAAATTGTTGGATGTACCCAATGATGTTGATTCTCCATATCCAATTATTGTATTAAATACCCCAAAATCATTTGTTTGAACACTATGCACTTCTTCCCANACAATATTTCCTGTCTCTAAAACAATTAATTTAAAGTAAACCGTTAATTCATCATTATCATATAAGATCCCATCACTATCTCTTACTGCTGCCTGATAATTAATCCCATGTGGTGCTTGTGCTTGAACAAAAAAAGATCCTAGTAATATTAAAATAATTAATCTAATTGTNGGCATATATTAAGATTTAATTTCATGAAATTTTATTAAAATTATTTATACTAAATACATATACAATATCTATTATAAATATGTTGCAAAATTATTATTATATTTAATTGATATAAAACCTAAAAAAATCTTTTGTTAACAGTCAATTATGAACAAAATACTACTCTTATTTAGTTTAATTCTTATTTTCAATAGCTGTGAAGANGAAAATAATAGAATAACTAATTACCCCAATATATCAATAATAAACCCAAATCAAGAAATGTATAATATAGGACAAGATATTGATATTAATATTTTAATTTCTAATGATGAGGTATTAGATAACATATTATACTTGGAAACATGTGAATGCACTGATGATAATCTTAATTCACTTGAGCTAATTGAACTAAAGAATGTATTTCAAAATGATTGGAGTTACCAAAAAACAATATCTACAAAAAATATCCCAATGGATGTAATGTGTGATTATAATATTGAAATTACCGCCAATGATATAAAAGGAAATGAGAGATCAAAATCAATATATTTTCATTTAATGAGCATGAACGAAAATTAATTTATATTTTGAATTTAGGCTACGCTTGTATTAATTTATCACTTTCTAAACTTAAACCAAAGGTCATTTCTCATAGAGGAATGATAAAAAAAACATTCTTAGAAAAAGGAATTCAGTACGCAGGCGAACTAGCCTTACAAAACTGTAAAGACTTACTTAAAATTTTAAAATGGAATAAAGAAAAAGGAATTTTATTCTTTAGAATATCATCTGATCTTTTTCCATGGGGNNCACACTATAAAATTAGTGAATTACCACAATACTATGAAATTGAAAAAGCACTGAAANAATGTGGTGATTTTGCCAAAAAAAATTCCTTTAGGCTCACTGCGCATCCAGGGCCATATAATGTTTTGACTTCTCCAAAAAATGATGTTATTGAGAGAACTGTTGCTGATTTACAAATGCATGCAGATTTTTTTGATATTATGGGATTAAATAAATCTGTTTTTAATAAAATAAATATCCACTGTAATGGTGTTTATGGGGATAAAAATTCTGCAATGAATAGATTCTGTGAAAATTATNCCAAATTATCTAATTCAATAAAAGATAGACTCACTATAGAAAATGATGANAAAGCCTCCATGTATTCTGTAAAAGACTTAATGTATATTCATGAAAAAATAAATATCCCTATTGTATTTGACTATCACCACCACAAATTTTGTGATGGCGGATTATCAGANNAAGAAGCGTTAGAACTAGCGTTATCAACTTGGCCAAAAAATATTAAACCAGTAGTTCATTATTCTGAGTCAAAGTCTCTACATGAAAATAACAATAAAATTAAACCTCAAGCTCATTCTGATTATATTAACTCATTACCCAAAACATATAATAAAGAATTTGACATAATGGTCGAAGCAAAAGCAAAAGAATTATCTATTCTACCATTTTTATAAAATTATATAGACTTAAATTTTATAGAGAAATAAAAGACTCTTGGAGTTGANGGGCCATACACAAAATTACTATCTCTATTTTTAGATAAATCAAAATTATTTTGATAAGAATTTGTTAAATTTTTAATTCCTAAACTGAATTCACAAGACATAGACAACTCATTTAATTTCTTTAAATATGAAGCTTTAACTCCAAATAAATTAAAATCATTTGNTGTAAAATATTCATCATCAGTTTGNCCCGGAGCCCCAGACATGTGAACCAAAATCATTGGACCTGTGTGTATTAAGTTTGTAGAAAAATAAAAATCTTCATTTAATTTATAATCTAATGTAGCGTATCCATATTTTTTAGGTGTTCGTATAAAGTTTGAAAGTGGAGGAAGTTCTTGTGAATAACTGACAGGTTTTTCGTACTTAGAACTTTGATAAGTAAATCCAGATTCAAATGATATTTTATCTAAAATACTTGCTCTAAATTCAACTGTTAAACCCTGNACAGCNGCGCCATCCCCATTTCTTTTAACATATAATTCACCAAATTCATCCATACCATCTGGCTCATAGTAGAAAACATTATCTAAAATTGTATAAAAAGCCTGTAAAGTGAATCCAAATGAATTAGTGATTGATAATTTATCATAATTAATAGAAGAACTTATACTTGTTGAGTTCTCTTCTTTTAAATTTTCTGACAAAACAATTCTTGAAACACCTCCTCCAGCAAAAGAAATATGCATATCAGTATCAAATGCTTGAGGAGCTCTAAATCCAGTACTAAAAGAAAATCTGAACTGAGTATTAGATTTAAATTTATATAAAAAAGATAATCTTGGACTTAAAATAATATCATCTACCAAAGAATGTTTATCAAATCTTATACCAGATGTTATATTTATTTTTTCAAACAAACTCAAATCAGACTGAGCGAAAGTTCCAAAATTATATACATTTTGATCAACTAAATAATTATAAGCATTAATCTCATCAAAAACATCATCAATAATATATTCTGAGCCAAAGGTAAGTAAATTTGAACCTATAGAGTTTGTGATTTTATGATTTAACTGAAAACCTACTTGATTTGTTATATTTAGAGATGATCCGTAGGGAGGATTAAACAAATGNTCCGCATCATCTATTGAACCTAATTCAGGCCTTACACCTGTATAGTGTTCCCTCTCCGTATTTTGAATGGCAAGATATAATTCTAAGGANGACTTTTCATTATTAAAATAAAGTTGATAATCTAAATTTCCTAACATCACACTGTGTTCTCTTTCTTCTGCCTGCATAGCTAAATGAGGAGGCAAATCAACTATTTCTCCTCCGTATCTATACTCAGATAAACTTGCAAGATTTAATTCTAATTTACTTTTTTGACTTAGAAGTAGAAAAAGATTAAAACCAAAAAAATTACCTTTAATCTTCGATATTTCGGAAAAATTATCATTATTATGATCATATGGATCTCTCTGTCTATTATTAATAAAAAAAGTTATTCCTCTTTTATTATTTTGTGACAAAAGAGTAGAATTAGNATAAAATATTTTGTCAATACTTTTACNATTTATNAAATTAAAATTATACCCAAAACTATTTCTATTTACTNTTGGNACTTTAGTAAAAATATTTACAACTCCACCAACTGCTGAAGAACCATATAATGAACTTCCCCCTCCACGAACAACTTCTATTCTATCAATCATATTTACAGGGATATGNTCCATGCCATAAAGACTAGTAAGAGGACTAAAAATTGCTTTTCCATTAATCAATATTTGAGAATAACCACCTGACAAACCATTCATACGTAATTGAGTGTAATTACAAGTTTGACAATCATTTTCAACCCTAAGACCAGTTTGGAAATTTAAACCTTCAGCTAAATTACAAGCCTGAACATTTTCTAATTTTTTATTATTTATAATGTTTACAATAACAGAAGAGTTAAGCTTATTTTTTGGGTTTCGAGTTCCTGTCAAAACAACTTTATCTAGATTAAAGTTAGATGGAAATACCTCGATATTAATATAATTATCATCAATACCTACATCAATAAATATTTTTTTTTCAACTATGTTTAAAGCTGAAACAATGAGGAAAAGATTACCAACTGGTACATTTTCTAAAACAAAAAAACCTTCACTATTGGTCAAAGTCCCAATTTTACCACCATCAATATTAACATTCGCATTTGCAACACCTAAATTTCCACAAACCACGTGACCTTTAATAACCTGTGAATTGGAGTATGTGAGAGAAAAAAATAAAAA
>PAZG01000012.1 GCA_002715445.1 Flavobacteriales bacterium
ATTATATTAAGGGAATATCCCCTGCCATTTCAATTAAACAAAAAACTAATACAAATAATCCAAAATCCACAGTTGGAACATCTTCTGAAATATATGATTTAATTAGAATTCTTTTTAGCAGATTTGGTAAATTTCATTTCTCTGATAGTAAGGAAGAAATAAAAAAAAATTCAACAAAAGACGTAATAAAATATATATCCAAACTAAAAAAAAATCAAAAATTTCTAATTTGTTACCCAACAAAGAACATATCTAAAGCAATCGAGATAGGTCTAAAAAGATGTATACATAATGATTCAATAAAAAATATTTCGGAAATAAATTTAAAAGAAAAAGAAATTAATATAGTTGTCGATCGACAAATTTTAAATGATATAAAACTAATTAAAAATAATATAATAGAATCATCCGAACTAGCATTTGAATTAGGAGACGGTGTATGTGAAATTCGAAATGAAAATGGAAAATTACTTAAAAGATTCACTAATTTTTTAGAATATAACTCAAATAGAATTGAAGAACCTATTCCAAATACATTTAATTTTAATAGCCCATATGGAGCATGCGAAACATGCCATGGCTACGGAGATATACTAGGCATTGATGAGGATAAAGTAATCCCAAATAAAAACCTAAGTATAACTGAAAATGCGATTGTACCATGGTCATTCCCTTCAACAATAAAATGGAAAAGAAAATTAATAAATGAATCAGAAAATATTGGAATTAATGTTAAAACACCCTACTCAAAATTATCTAAAGATGAAGTCTTAAAATTATGGAATGGAGTGGGTAAATTTAAAGGTATAAATCAATTTTTTAATAGAATAGAAGAAAAATCATACAAAATACAATATAGAGTAATGTTATCTAGATACAGGGGGAGAACCTCTTGTCCAGATTGCAAAGGAACTAGATTAAAAAAAATAGTAAACGATATAAAATTTAAAAATCTAAATATTAATGAAGTTGTAAATATGCCTATTAGACTATTAGAAAAATTTATTAATAATATTTCACTAAGTGCTGAAGAGAAAATTGTAGGAGACAAAATTTTATTTCAAATTAAATCAAGACTTAAACTACTAACTGATTTAGGACTAAGTTACCTTTCTCTTTCAAGGAAATCATCTACATTATCGGGCGGAGAATCTCAAAGAATTAATATTGCTAAATCAATAGGTAGCGGGTTAGTTGATACTTTATATATTTTAGATGAACCAAGTATTGGTCTACACAATACAGACACTAAAAAATTAATCAATATATTATTTCAATTAAAAGACCTCGGTAACACAATTATTGTTATTGAACATGATTTAGATATAATTAAAGCTGCTGACTATACAATTGATTTAGGAATAACAGGGGGGGAAAATGGAGGACATATTATTTTTACAGGTTCCCTTAATTCTAAAGTAAAAAGTGATAGTTTAACAAAAAAATATTTTTTAAAAGAACTTAAAATTGAGATACCTAAAAAAAGAAGAAAGAAAATTGGAGAACTTTGGATTAATAATGTAACAAAAAACAATTTAAAAAATTTAAAATTAAAATTTCCACTTGGAATATTAACTACGATATCTGGTGTAAGCGGATCTGGAAAAAGCACACTATTAAGAGATGTTTTATATCCAAGAATTCAAAATCTTCTTAAGAATAAAATAATCGAAAATATTGGTGGAGATACTAATATTTTCAAAAATATAGAATTTGTTAAACAAGGTTCTATTGGAAAAACTAGTAGATCAAATCTGATTACATATTTAAAAGGTTTTGATGAGATTAGAAAATTATATGCTAAACTTAAATATTCAAAACTAAATAATTTAACTCCTAAGCATTTTTCATTTAACACAGATGGAGGAAGATGTGAAACATGTAAAGGTGATGGTCATATCTTAATTGACATGCAATTTATGTCAGATATAAAAGTTAAGTGTGAAGATTGCGAAGGAAAAAGATATAAAGAAATTGTTCTAAATGCTTATTTCAACAAAAAAAATATATATGACTTGCTTAATATGACAATTGATGAACTATATGAATTTTTATCAAAATTTAACGAAAGAAAAATAATTAAATATTTAGATCCTTTAAAAAAGGTGGGACTAGGCTATATTAAAGCTGGACAAACATTAAGTACTTTAAGTGGCGGGGAACTACAAAGACTAAAATTAGCTTCGTTTATAAATAGCAATCTTGAAAATAGCATTTTAATATTTGACGAACCAACTACGGGTTTGCATATACACGACATAAAAAAACTACTAGCATCATTTAATGAAATTCTCAAAAATAATAATACTATTATAGTTATTGAGCATAATATGGAAATCATAAAATCTTCAGACTGGATTATAGAACTTGGCCCTGAGGGAGGTAAGAATGGAGGGAAAATAATTTTTGAAGGAACACCCGAAGATATGAATAAAGTAAATACAAATACATCAAAAGAGCTTAAAGTTTATTTAAAATAATCCATCCATTGTTTATTATAAAGATCTGAATAATATCCCTTTTTAGATAGAAGATCTTCATGAGTTCCATCTTCCATAATTTTTCCATTTTTAAGGAATATTATCCTATTTGCATTCTTTATTGTGGACAGCCTATGAGCAATAATTATGCAAGTTTTAGAGTAGGAAAATTTATTTATAGCTTTTTTAATTAATTCCTCTGTGTTTGAATCTAAGGAGGAAGTTGCTTCATCAAAAATAATTAATTCTGGATTAGACATGTACACCCTTAAAAAAGAAATTATCTGCCTTTGACCTAAAGATAAATTTTTACCTTCTTCTCCAACATGAAATTCAAGACCGTTGGGAAAAGAATTAATTATATCCATTAAGCCAATTTCTTTTATGGAAGAAATCACATTTTCTTTAGATTGATTGTTTGAAAATATTATGTTATTTAAAATTGTGTCACTAAATAAGAAAGGGTCTTGATGAATAACACCAATATTTGATCTTAAATATGAAATATCAAAACTCTTGATATCCCTTTTTCCAACATAGATCTCTCCAGAATTTATTTCATAAAATCTTAATATTAAATTAATTATTGTTGATTTACCGGATCCAGTAGGACCAACTATAGCCAATGTTTTACCATATTCAATATTTAAATTAAAATTTTCAAATATTATTTCATCTTTTTTATATGAGAAGTTAACATCTGTAAAAATAATATCTTGTTTAAATGTATATTCTTTAACTGATCCGATGTTTTTTTCTAATTCACGTTCTTTAGACATTAATTCAAAAACTCGAGATGACGCAACAACCCCCATCTGTAAAACATTAAACTTATCCGCCATTGATCTCAAAGGTCTAAAAAGCATATTAATAAATAAAATAAAAGAAATTAACTGACCTAAAGACGTATTTAAATTGTTATTAGATGATAGTATCATTTCACCTCCATACCATATAATTAATCCCATAGATACAGCAGAGAATATATCAATTATAGGTACAAAAATTGAAAAATATAAAACAGTTTTAAGATTATATTTTAAATGAGAATGATTAATTTCTTTAAATTTTTTTAACTCACGATCTTCATTATTAAATATTTTAACAATATTCATACCCAAAATATGCTCGTGTACAAAAACATTTAATTTGGATATATATAATCTTATTTTTTGAAACGATTTTTTCATTAATTTTTGAAAAATTAAAGTTGAAAAAATTAAAAAAGGAAAAAAACTTATACTAACTAAAGCAAGTTTCCAATTCATTAAAAACATAAATAAAATAATTAAAAATATTTTAAATATATCTGCAAAAACAACTAGTAATCCTTGTGAAAAAATTTGCCCTATTGCCTCAATATCAGAAGTAACTCTTGTCAGTGTTTTGCCTGTAGGGTTTTTATCGAAATAACTAATTCTAAATTTTAGAATTACAGAAAAAATATCATTTCTAATATCTCTTATTATTGATTGCGCCAGATAATTTGATTTATTTATAAATAAAAACTGACATATAGATTCAAATAATAAAACAATAAAAATTATTGCAATAAAATTTAGTAAAGTATCAGGGAAATAATTATTTATTTTGTCTATAAAATTATTGGTAGAATTACCGAAGTTAATGTATTTATCAAAGGCAATTTGAATTAATACTGGCCTAGAAGCAGAAAGAATACTAAATAAAATGGATGTAATAATAGTAAATAAAAAAATATTAAAATGCTTGTTAGCATATCTAATTGTTTTTCTAAATGATTTAAAATCAAAAAAATTACTCACTTAAACTATTTTTTGGATATTCAACATTTACTAAATATAAACCATGAGCTGGAACTGAAAATCCTGATTCTTGTCTATCTTTTTTTAATATGATGTTAATCATTTCCGATTTTTTAATTTTAGATGAAGAATAATCAATTAAAGTCCCAACTATAGACCGAACCATATTATGTAAAAATCTATTTGCAGTAATTTTAAATATGAACATATCTTTACTTAAAATACAGGAAGCATACGTTACGTTACATATTCGATTTTTAACATCAGATTTGGATTTACAAAATGAGCTAAAATCCTTTTCTCCTAAAATTAAAGAACAACCTTCTTTAAATAATTTTAAATTTAAATTTTTGGGATAAAAAAAAGATCTATTAATTAAGAAAGGATCTTTTTTAAAGTTAATCCAATATTCATAAGTTCTAGAAACAGCTGAAAATCTAGCATGAAAGTTGGGAGAAACTTCGATAATACTATTAATTGAAATATTATCTGAAGTTAATCTATTTAATTTAAATTTTAATTTATCAATTTTAAAAGGTTTATTATAATCAAAATGAGCAAATGATTTAATAGCATGAACACCAGCATCAGTTCTTCCAGCACCCATTAATTTTATATTTGAGCTTAATACAGTGGACAAACATTCTTGTAATTCACCTTGTATCGTTCTATNTTTAGACTGAACTTGCCAACCAAAATAACCTAANCCATTATATGAAATCTCTAATAAGTATCTGTTCATAATATGTAAAAATAAAAGTAAATATTTTAAATTAGAATTATACAGATAAACTTAATATGAAAAAAATTGCAATTATATCTGATAGCCATGGTTTTTTAGACCAAAAAATAATTAATCATNTAAAAAAATGTGATGAGTTATGGCACGCAGGAGATATTGGTAATATTAATACTCTAGATTATTTAGAAAAAATTATTAATATTAAAGCTGTATACGGTAATATTGATGNTCAAAAAATTAGAACAAGATGTCCTGAAAATTTATTTTTTAATTGTGAAGGAATTAGTGTTCTAATGACACATATTGCAGGAAGACCTGGTAAATACACACAAAGAGTTAAAAAAATAATACAAAAACAAAAGCCAAATCTATTTATTTGTGGACATTCTCACATACTTCTTGTAAAAAAAGACNTAGAATATAATCATCTACACATAAATCCGGGTGCAATAGGAAAAGAGGGTTTTCATAAATATAGAACAATGATAATTGCTGATATTAATGATAAAAAAATTCAAAATTTAAATGTTGTTCAATTTAAAAAAAATTAAATTCTATTACTTGATTTCACTAAATCATAGTCTTTTTTAATATATAAAGATGCTAAACCATAAAACAAAAAAATAGCATAAATAAATAAAATCCCTAATATTTCATCATATAGAGGATAGCAAGATTTAAATGANAACCAATTAAATGAAAAAAAAAGTGGACAAATTTGAAAATACATATTAAATAAACACATTTTATATTGAACTACTCTTCTTTTGAAGAAAAAAAAAGATACTATTCCAAGAATTAAACTTATACAAAAAAACATGTTTAAAACCGGTTCATTAGAAACGCTTAAATTTAAATTACANTTAGAAGAATCTATAATATCNATAAAAAAAATAATTATAGACGTCAAAACTAAAGATATAATGATAAATAATGTTTGTTTTCTTTGTATCATAGTAAAATAATTTTAAAAAAAATACTAAAAATTTTAATATATATTTTGCTTTATTAAAAATATTTATTGTAAAATTGTAACAGATTAGCTTAAAAGGTTAGTTTAATTCTTTACTCTATTATTAAATTAAATAGACTTTCAAATAAATATACTGTAATACAAATCCTTTCATTCTAATTTATTTAAATATTATAAATATGTTTGACATTACNCAACTAAAGAAAAAATTACTTCCAGAACTTCAAAAAATTTCAGAAGATCTTAAAGTAGAAAATTACAAAAAATATAAAAAAATTGATTTAATTTATCAGATCTTAGATAAACAGGCCCTTCAAGATAATGATTCACCTAAAAAAAATAATACTAACAATAAATATACTGATAAAAAGAAANCTTTTTTTAATAAAAATAAAAATGGANCATTAGATAAAAATGATGAGAAAAGAGAAAGAAAAAGACATAATCCACAAGGTCACTTTAAGAGAAAAGAATATGATATTGAAGGAATTATTTCAGGCGAGGGAGTTTTAGANATAATGCCAGACGGTTATGGCTTTTTAAGATCTTCTGACTACAATTATTTAAATTCTCCTGATGATATTTACGTCTCTCAATCACAAATTAAATTATTTGGACTAAAAACAGGAGATACAGTAACTGGACAATTAAGACCCCCAAAAGAAGGGGANAAATTTTTTCCCTTGGTTAAAGTTGAAAAAATTAATAATTTGGATCCAGGGANAATGCGAGACAGAATATCGTTCAAACATAAAACACCATTATTTCCTGATGAAAAATTTGATTTATCAAAAACAAATACAATATCAAATAGGTTAATTGATTTATTTGCTCCTATAGGTAAAGGTCAAAGAGGCTTGATTGTAGCTCAACCTAAAACTGGAAAAACTGTTCTTTTGAAAGAACTNGCTGGCGCAATTTCATCTGCGCATCCGGAAGTTTATCAAATTGTTTTATTAATAGATGAAAGACCTGAAGAAGTGACAGATATGGCAAGATCTGTAAAAGGTGAGGTAATCGCTTCAACATTTGATGAGCCAGCAGATAGACATGTAAAAGTTGCAAACATTGTTTTAGAAAAAGCTAAAAGACTTGTAGAATGCGGTCATGATGTTGTTATTTTATTAGATTCAATTACAAGACTTGCTAGAGCTTATAATACNGTTGCCCCTGCTACTGGAAAAGTTCTATCTGGAGGTATTGACGCTAATGCACTGCATAAACCTAAAAGATTTTTTGGCTCTGCAAGAAACATTGAAGGAGGAGGCTCTCTAACTATAATTGCTACAGCTCTAGTAGAAACAGGATCAAAAATGGATGATGTAATATTTGAAGAATTTAAAGGTACTGGTAACATGGAATTACAACTAGACAGAAATATTGCAAATAGAAGAATTTATCCAGCAATTGACCTTGTTAATTCAGGAACAAGAAGAGAAGATTTATTAATAAGCAAGGAAGAACTTCAAAGAATATGGATTTTAAGAAAATACCTCACCGACATGAAACCTATAGAGGCCATGGAGTTTATTAAAGATAGAATAGCNAAAACNGAAAATAATGAGGAATTTTTAATATCTATGAATGGTTAATTTTGTTTAAATAAATCATTGAAATTTATACCACCAAAATTACCAGAACTCATTAAAAGAAGATTTACGTTTNCCCATTTAAAATTTAATAATTTATTATATAAATCTGCAGAATCATCAAATATAATTATGTTATTATGATTTATTTTTTTTAAAATATCATTAGGTTTAAACAATTCAAGATTCTTTCTTTTGAGCTCATTCTTTGAGTAATATATAAATACAATATCAGAATGTACGAATGAGTTAGCATATTCAGAAATAAACTTATAATTTAAACTACTAAATGTATGTAATTCTAAACAAGATAATAACTTTCTTTTTGGATATAGATCTTTGACNGCTTGAGTACTAGCTAAAACTTTTGATGGTGAATGAGCAAAATCTAAATAGACATTATTGTCTTTTATAATATTACCCAAAAAATTTAATCTTTTAGATGCTCCTTCATAAGAAGTCATTGATTTAAAAAATAATTCTTTTTTTATACCTAAATTTTCACAAATTAAACTAGCAACTTGTAGATTACATAAATTATGTTTACCAAAAATTTTTAATTGAAATTCTTGATTATTATATTTTAGAATAAACCTACCTTGATTTACCTCGAAATTTGGTACTGAATAAGATTGAGCACCACAAAAGTTTTCTTCAACAATTTTTTTTAATACAGAATCATTTTTAAAATAAAAAAGACTAGATTTTTTTGGAGTGTTTTTAATTAAATCTTTAAACACATTACAATAAGATAAAAAAGTAGGATAGACATTTATATGATCCCATGAAATTCCTGAAATTACTAATATGTTAGGCCTATAATGCATGAATTTTGGCGTCATATCTAATTTTGAAGAAAAGTATTCATCACCTTCAATCACCATAATTTTCTTATCAGAAAGGCTAACCATATTATTAAATCCATCTATTTTTGCNCCAACTAAATAGTCAAATGAAAAATTATTTTTTTTAAGGGCATGCATTACCATGGAAGTTATAGTAGTTTTTCCATGGCTTCCCGAAATTACTATTTTAAACTTATCTTTTGATTTTTCAGCTATAAACTCAGGAAATGAATATATTTTTATTTTTTTAATTTTAGCAGCTGCTAACTCAGGGTTATCTAATTTAGCATGCATACCTAAAATTATTAAATCTAAATCTTTTTTTATTTTTTTTGGATACCAACCATATTTACTAGGTAAAATACCAACATTATTTAAATTTGATCTTGCAGGTTCGTATATAATATCATCTGAACCTGTTATTTCATGACCCTGATTTTTAAGATTGACNGCTAGTGCATGCATAATGCTTCCACCAATTGCAATAAAATGAATTTTCATAATAATTATAAATATAAAATTAAATTATTGTTGAATATTGAATTTTAATTTAATATTGCAATAAATATGAAAATTCACGTAATTAATACAGGATACTTTAAACTTGATGGAGGAGCTATGTTTGGTGTTGTTCCAAAATCTATTTGGAAAAAAACTAATCCACCAGATAATAATAATATGTGCTCCTGGGCAATGAGGTGTTTATTAATCGAAATGAAAGAGCAATTAATATTAATTGACACTGGAATAGGGAATAAACAAAGTGAAAAGTTTTTTAGTTACTTTCATCTCCATGGTAAAGAAAATTTAATTCAATCAATAAAAAATACTGGATTTTCATGCACGGATATTACTGATGTTATATTTACTCACCTTCACTTTGATCATTGTGGTGGCGCAATTATTAATGATAATAATAATTATAAATTATTATTTCCAAATGCAAAACATTGGACAAGNAAAGAACATTGGGANACAGCAATAAATCCAAATGAAAGAGAAAAAGCATCTTTTTTAAAAGAAAATTTTATACCTATAATTGAACAAGGAAAGCTTCACTTTATTAAAAACAATAATTTCAATTCAAACATTGAATTGAAATTATTTTATGGACATACTAAAGCACAAATAATTCCAATTATAAAATATAAAAATAAAACTATAGTATTTTGNGCTGANTTACTNCCTTCAACCGGACACATTCCACTTCCATATGTTATGGGATATGATGTTAATCCATTAATCACATTAAAAGAGAAAGAATTATTTTTAGAAGATTCAATAAAGAATAATTACATTCTTTTTTTAGAACATGATTACACTAACGAATGCTGTACAATCAAAAAGGAGGGAGGGAAGTTTAAACTAAATAAAGCAGGAAAGTTAAATGATTTTATTCACTAACCTTTCGCCAACTATCTCCTAATAATCCATTTTCCAATTTTAAAATAAAATTATCAATATATTTTTCAAACTCTCTAAGTTTTTTTGGGCCCTTATATCTATCAATAACTTTATGATTTTTCCCATCTATATTTACTTCTAAAATAACTGATGGTAANTCAGATATTCTTGCATCATACACNGAGTCTAAATTAAAAAAGTCAACTTGCCTAATTTTATCCTGAATTAACGCAAGTGTTTTTATATTTAATTGACCTTCATATTTACCTTCATTAGGAACAAATTTTTTTCCTTCATAAATAACTTTACCGTCATTAAAAAAAATGATATTATAAGTAGGACATTTTCCATAACAAGGAGTTCTTTTCATAGAAAAAAACACTTTTTCATCATTGTCATTGGCAGACAATTTTTTATCATTAGAAGAACCTTTACTTGAAATAAAAATATTACACGCTGTAAAAGAAATTATAACTGTAAATAAGAATTTATACATACTTTGTTATTTTCTTCTTCTTGCTTCTTGTTGTTTTTTCGCCATTTCTTCTAACCTTTTCTGGAAACCTGATTTTTTAANTGGTTTTTTTTTGTTTTCTTGCAATTGCTTATAAAGCTCCTCATCATTCAAATTCCGTTTTATATATAATTGTTGCAAAAAGGTCATGATGTTAGCACAAAGATAATAATAACTTAAACCAGAAGAATAACTATTCATAATGAAAAAGAAAACTACTGGCATAATATACATTATATACTTTAATTGAGGCATTTGAGAATTTGATGGCTGAGCATTAAATNTCATTTGAACTAGAGTTGAAATAGACATTAATAGAGCAAATAAGCTTAAATGGTCAAACCAACCTGGAATTAAACCAAATTCACCAAAAGGCCACGTATCATATGTTGATAAATCATTTGCNCACAAAAAAGCTTCTTGACGTAACTGTATAGAAGCCGGGAAAAATTTGAATAAAGCAAATAAAATTGGTATTTGAAAAAGCATTGGTAAACAGCCTCCTAAAGGACTAACACCAGTTCTTTTATATAAATCCATTTGGGCTCGTTGCTTTTCCATTGGATCTTTATCTTTATATTTTTCATTGAGAGCATCTATTTCAGGCTTCAATACACGCATTTTTGCCATTGAAACATAAGATTTTTTCGTTGGAAAAAATAATAACATTTTAAATATTACAGCGATTGCAAGAATAATTAAACCATAACCTAAACCAAATGATTCTAACATATCAAATACAGGGATAACCAAATATTGATTTACCCAACCAAATATTCCCCATCCAAGAGGAACTAAATTGTCATAAGAATCGGACTCTCCAGTGTCAAATGATTTTAGATACGTATAATCATTTGGTAAAAAATAAAAATCTAAGGATAATGATTTATTTTTTTCTAATTCAAAAATTAGATTTGATTTCATTTCTTTTACATATGAATCATCATTTTCATTAAAATTCACAGACATTTTCTGAGCCTCAAAACTTTTATTTTTAGAGTGAACTATAGTGGAAAAAAATTGTTGTTTATAGGCAACCCATGAAATGTTTTCTTCTGTTTCAGGATCATCAGGATTAGAAATGTAATCATAACCACCATCAGCATAGGCATAGTATAGATCACTTTGAGTTCTCTCAGATGTCCAGCCTGAATTTAAATTTTTTTCTTGGCGAGGTCCTTTTATATTCCAACCAATTTTAAACTCATCTTCATTTATATTATTTATAGATAATTTTAGATGGTCATTTTTAAGTTCATAAATTAGTTCAAGTTTAGAAATACTATCTTGATAAATAATTTTATTATTTATAGTATCAAGTTGAATTAAATTGAATTTACTATTTACACCAATATCCAAAGGAAAGTTATTAGAAATATCTTCATTAATTAATTTAACTGGAACACCTTCAGTGTACTCATATTTATAATTATTTCCATCTTCTTTTTCTATTAAACTAGCATCAATAAAACAACCACAAATATTAGAAAATTTTAAATTTAATTTTTCNGATTTTAGTGTCGAAAAAATTGGTTCAGTTTTATTAGAAAGAGGGGGAGATATTTTATTTATTTCACCTAGTTCAGATTTATTATTTATATCAAAATCAATTAGTGTTGNATCTGAANNATTTGAGNTTTTANTTTCTAAATTATCAATTTTAGTGGNGTCAACAGANTCTGCATCTNTACTTGAATTACTCATTAATGAGTTATTCATTAAATAAAGTAACAANCCAATTAANAAAAAACCTATTATTAAATTAAAATCNATTCTCTTATTTTCCATTTTTAATATTTTTTATAGAAGCTCCAATAAAGCTAATAAATAAAGGATGAGGTTTAATTACTGTACTTTTATATTCAGGATGAAATTGAACTCCCACAAACCAAGGATGACTTTCAATTTCAATAATTTCAACCAGTTTTGATTTAGGATTTAAACCAACACATTTCATGCCATTTTTTTCAAATAATTTGATGTAACTATTATTAAATTCATATCTATGCCTATGTCGTTCTAAAATATTTTTTTTACGATAAGCTAAAAATGATTTAGATTCTTTTAGAATAGTACATTTATACTCTCCTAATCTCATAGTACCNCCTTTTTCTGAAATATTTTTCTGACTTTTCATTAAATCAATTACTGGATTTTTTGTAGTTGGATTCATTTCTGTTGAATCAGCATCATTTAATTTCAAAACATTTCTTGCAAACTCCACAACTGCCATTTGCATTCCCAAACATATACCAAAAAAAGGTATATTATTTAATCTAGAATATTTAATTGCATTTAATTTTCCAATAATATCTCTTTCTCCAAAACCAGGAGCTACAATTATTCCAGAACATTTTTCAAATTGNNTAGTTATTTTATTGTTTTCTAAATCATTAGAATGAACCCATTTTACAATTACTTTACAATTTAGATGAACACCAGCATGAATTAAAGACTCAAAAATTGACTTATATGAATCTTTTAGTTCTACATACTTACCAACTACAGCAACACATATTTCTTTTTTTGGAGAATTCAATCTATTTAAGAAAGTATTCCATTTCCTTAAATTAGGTTTAGGGTATTTTTGAATATTTAATTTTTTTAATACTTCAATATCTAAACCTTGTTTATGTAATAATATTGGAACGTTATAAATACTTTCTGTATCAATGGACTCAATCACGGATTTTTTTTGCACATTACAAAAAAGTGCAATTTTATTTTTTACACTTTCTTCAATATTAATTTCTGACCTACAAACTAAAATGTCAGGTTGAACTCCGTACTGTAATAAAGTCTTGACAGAATGTTGCGTAGGCTTAGTTTTTAATTCCCCTGTTGATTTTAAAAACGGGACTAAAGTTAAATGAATNACAATTGAATCCTTATTTTTATTAAATTTTAATTGCCTAACAGTTTCTATATAGGGAAGGGACTCAATATCTCCAACAGTACCACCTATTTCNGTTATTAAAATATCAAATTCATTATTTGCTAATGTTTGTATTCTATTTTTTATCTCNTCAGTAACATGAGGAATAACTTGAACTGTTTTTCCTAAATACTCACCCTTTCTTTCTTTATGAATAATTGATTCATAAACACTACCCGTTGTAATATTATTTTGTTTTGACATAGGAACACTTAAAAACCTTTCATANTGCCCTAAATCTAAATCAGTTTCNGCACCATCATTTGTGACNTAACACTCTCCATGCTCATANGGGTTTAAAGTTCCAGGGTCGATATTTAAATATGGATCTAATTTTTGAATAGTAACACGAAAACCTCTGGNTTGCAACAAAACAGCTAAAGATGAAGATACAATACCTTTACCTAAAGATGAGGTTACTCCGCCAGTTACAAAAACATGTTTACAATTTTTCATCTTTATTTAAAATTTCCAGTTAAAACCGATATTTGGCATAATTGGTAATTGATCTACTCTAACTGCGCTTACTCTGTCATAATAAAAAATATTGTCTCTATTATATAAATTTGTAATTCCGATTGACACTTCTAAAGAAGTTTTATTTTTTAAATTAATTTTTTTCTTTAATGATATGTCTAATCTATGATAATCTGGCAATCTACCCTCATTTAAATCAGAATATAAAATACCCAATTGACCATTGGTTATATTATAAGAAGATGAATTTTCAGAAAAATTAATTTGCTCATAATAGGCTTGAGTTCTGGTAAAAGGAAAACCTGTACCATAATTCCATCTCGTATTTAACTCCCAATTTCTTTTTTTACCAAATAAATAGGAAATAACTAAATTATAATTATGTCTTCTATCATAGTGTGGATTATAAGTTTGAATTTCATCTTCTTTATTAACAATACTGTAAGAGTANGCAGACCAAATACTTATATCTTTTGTATTATATTTTAATAAAAAATCTAATCCAGTAGCATCGCCATTTTCAACCATAAAATCTGTTTTCAAATAATCTGGAGTTGAAGAAAATTCAGGAATATCTTCATATATTTTATTTCTATTCAAACCAATTAATTGATTAAAATTTTTATAATAAAATTCTAAATTAACGTTTAAATTTTCTAAAAAGTCGTATTCTAATCCTAGAATATAATGTGTTGAACTTTGCAAAAAGGATTCAACCTCTTCTCCTTGAAAATCACTTGGAATACTAGTTGTAGTAGATAGAAATCCTGAAAATAAGCTCACAACTTCTGTTTCATCATTTGTTGAAATAAGATTTTGAGAAAAAATACCCGTCGATGCTTTTAATCTAAACTTTTCTGTTAAATTATATTTTACAGCAAATCTAGGTTCTAATACTGTCTCACCCAAAGATGTATAACTTTGTAATCTTAAACCAGGATTAATTAAAATACGATTCCTAGAGAAGTTGTAATCAATATAAGAAGCGAATTCTGTGGAATGATCTATTTCATTGATAAGTGTACCTGCACTATTAATGAAATCTAAAGACGTACTATAACCTAAGACATGTAAACCATACTTAATGTCACTTGATTTTGATATAAAATAAGAGAAGTCTAAATTAAGAGAAAAACCATTTATACCACTATTAATAGTTTGATTGTTTTGATTTTCTTGAGATATTTTATAATCCGAATAGGTAACTTTTCCTTCGATTAACATTTTTGCAGATCCAGGAACTAATATGAAATTAGTTCCTANACCATATGTTTGCCAACCTAAATTAGTTAAATCAACATAATCTACATTGTCTTCAAAATTAAAACCATATAAATTTATTTTACTCCCATTTTCAGAAAAAATAGAAAATTTACCATATAAATCAGTGAAAGAATAGGGTAAGCCATCCTCAGAAATATAAGAGTAGAAATTCTTTGAAGTCTTATCCAGATATGAACTTCTTAGACTGACAATAAACGAGTTTTCTGCTTTATTATTATTTTTTCCAAATAAAGGGCCTTCTAACAAAAGTTTTGAGCTAAATGTATTTGAAGATAATTTACCACTTAATTTTTTTTTGTTTCCATCNCTTGTTTTTATATCAATTATGGATGATATTCTACCTCCAAATTTTGATGGAAAAGCTCCAGTATAAACATCCGTTTTTTTAATTATATCGGTATCAAAAACCGAAAAGAAACCTATTGAGTGAAAGGGATTGTAAATGATCATGCCATCTAATAATACTTTATTATGTATTGGTGCACCACCTCTAATGTAGAGTTTTCCACCCTGATCACCTGTAAAAACTACTCCAGGCAAAACTTGAAAAAATTGAGCCAAATCTACCTCACCCCCCAAGCTTGGTAACTTTTCCAAATTCTTAACACTTAATTTAATTACAGAAGTATTAACATTTGTTTTGTTTTCATCCTTATCAACATTTAATTCAACTACATCCAACTCTTGGTTGCCAGAAGTTAATCTAATTTTCAAAACATTTTTAACTTCAGAAGAATTGTTTTCGAAAACCAACATTTTACCATTTTTATCTAATTCAACTTTTAATGATTTAGTATCATAACCCATGAAATTGACTTGAAGGGTATACATTCCGGTAGGCACATTTGGAAAAATAAAATATCCATTATCATCAGTAGTTGAACCAAAAGAAGTATTTAATAAAGAAACGTTAGCATAAATGATTGTCTCTGAAGTCGATTCTTCATATACAAAGCCTCTAATAGTACCATCTGATTGTGATAATAAAATAGATGGAAAAATTAAAATAATATAATATAAAATAGATAGTTTCATTTAGCGACAAATATATAACCTTTATATAAAAGGTAAAATAATTTATTAATATATAATTCTGAAAATCATCTCATTAATAGAACAATCAGAATATCCTGGATAAACACCTTTACTTTTTAAATCCATTTCTTTAATAACATGAATTTTTGAAATACAACTTTCAAAAGAATAATTGGAAGCGGCAATTTGATAATTTTGAACAAAATAGGGATTAATTTTCAAAGATTTAGAGATAGAAGATTTTGACTTATCTTTCAAGGAATGATAGATTAATAATTTTGAAAAAAAACCATAAAGCATTCCAATAGTCAAAGTAAATGGATTTTCTTTAGAGTTTTTACTTAGATAAATTGCAATTTTCAATGCTTCCTTATAATTTTTATTTGCTATTCTGTCTTGGAGTTCAAAATTGTTATATTTTCTACTTATTCCAATATACTTTTCTACATCTAACTCATTTATTTTATTACCGAGAATCTGGGGTTTTAATTTTTCAATTTCGTTGACAATTTTATCAAGATCATTTCCGACATGCTCTATTATAAGGGAAATAACTTTTGATGATGAAGTTAACTTTTCCTTAAGCAAGTAAGACTTTAACCAAGAATGTATTTGATTAAAATATAATTTATCACTTTCGAAAATAGTGTAATTTTTATTATTTAATGCCTTATACCATTTAGCATTTTTTCGAACTTTAGAACCAGTATAACATATTACAAGAATAGTTTTTTCTTGAACATTATTTATATAAGACTCTAATTTTTCAATCTTCTTTAAATCTTGAGCTTCCTTAAGTAGAATTAATTTAAAATTATCTAACATTGGAAAGGATTTAGCTTCGCAAATCAAATCTTCAACATTAATATCTTTTCCGTAAAAAATTTTCTGGTCAAAAGATTTATTTTCTTCTGATATAATATTTTTTTCAAATTCTTTTAATATTTCTCTAATAAAAAAAGGTTCTTCCCCATGAAGTAAATATATTGGAGAAAATTTTTTTTTAATTATAGAATCAATTACGTTAGAAAAATTCATTTTTGTTAAATAAAAAGTAATTTAGAACATATAATGTCAATAATGAAATGATTTATAAAATTAAAACAAAAATCATAAACAATATTGAATATATATTTGATTACACAAGAAAAAAATATATTCAAAACTCACCTGAAGAATGGGTAAGGCAAAATTTTATACTTTACTTATATAAAAAAAAGGCTACCCTATAAATTTAATGTCAACTGAAAAAAAAACCAAAATAAATGGTATAAATTTTAGAACTGACATTGTATGCTACAATAAAATAGGAAAACCTATTTTATTGATAGAGTGTAAATCTCAAAATATTAAAATAAACATCAAAACATTTGATCAATTAATAAACTACCAATCATCTTTAAATGCTAATTACATGGTAATTACAAATGGTAATAAAACTATATGTTTTAATATAAAAAACAATAAAATTAATTTAATTAAAAAAATTCCTTTGTATAGGGAAGTATAATTACTTTTTATTTATTTAATATAATATTGTTTTATTAAATTTGAATACGAATTTTATTTTATGAATCCACTTAATGCTATTTCACCAATAGATGGCAGGTATAGCCACCTAACAACAAAATTAAATAATTATTTTTCAGAATCTGCTTTAATAAGATATCGTGTATATGTTGAGATTAAATATTTTCTAGAATTATGTGATACAATTCCAAGTCTAAAGAAGATAACAAAAACAAAAAAAAAAGATATTAAATTAATTGTAGAAAAAATTACTGATAGTGATATAAAAAGAGTAAAAAAAATTGAAAGTAAAATTAATCATGATGTTAAAGCAGTTGAATACTTCATTAAAGAAAAATTTAAGAAACTTGATTTAGAAAAATATATAGAGTACATCCATTTTGGACTAACTTCTCAAGACATAAATAACACGGCAACACCTATTTTATTTAAAGAAAGCTTAGAAAATATATATTACCAAGAATTAAAAAAAATTATTGAAAAACTAAATTTTTTGTCAAAAAAATGGAGAAATGTTAGTATGCTTGCTAAAACTCACGGTCAACCTGCATCACCAACTAAAATGGGGAAAGAAATAACTGTTTTTGAAAAAAGAATTTTAGAACAGTATAAACAACTTGTTAAAATACCTCATTGTGCAAAATTTGGAGGAGCAACGGGAAATTTAAATGCTCATTACGTTGCTCATCCTGAAATTAATTGGCATAAATTTTCTAAAAAATTTATTGAAAATATTGGATTAAAAAGATCTTATCCAACTACACAAATTGAACATTATGATAATTTGTCATCTCAACTTGATGCTTTAAAAAGAATAAATATAATACTAATTGACTTGTGTAGAGATATCTGGACCTATATCTCTATGAACTATTTTAAACAAAAATTAAATAAAGATGAAGTAGGATCATCTGCGATGCCTCACAAAGTAAACCCTATTGACTTTGAAAATGCTGAAGGTAATTTAGGGGTTGCAAATGCTTTATTATCTCATTTATCCAATAAACTACCAATATCTAGATTACAAAGAGACTTAACAGACTCTACTGTTTTAAGAAATTTAGGAGTACCTATTTCTCATACTATTATAGCATTTAAATCAATATTAAAAGGTTTAAACAAAATATCAATTAATAGCAATAAAATTTCTGANGACTTAGAAAATAATTGGCTTGTAATTAGTGAAGCAATCCAGACTATTTTAAGAAGAGAAGGCTTTAAAAAACCTTATGAGTTAATGAAAGANTTAACAAGAAACAATCAAATGATAAAAGAAAAAGAAATAATTACATTCATAGAGTCATTACCTATTTCCAAGAAAATTAAAAGTGAATTAATGAAAATTAAACCAGGAAATTACACAGGTAAAATTTAAACTATAATTTTTTTATATCTATTTAATATTTCACTACCTATAGATAAACAAGCTGTAGCTGCTGGAGATGGAGCATTTAATACATGAATGTTTTTTCCTTGGTTNACAATTCTAAAATCATCAATTATNTCACCATTATTTCCTAATGACATCGCTCTTACTCCAGATCTTCCCGGTTTTATATCATCCATTGTTAGTGAAGGAATTATTCTCTTTAATTGGTTTAAAAATAATCTTTTTGAATAAGACCTTTTCATTTCATTTAAACCAAATTTCCAATGTTTAAAGAATAATTTCCAAGTTGGAAAATAAGACAAAGNATCAAAAGTNTCTTTAAAACTAAAATCACCTTTATTATAACCCTCCCTCTTGAATGTAAATACTGCATTAGGTCCNCATTCAATAGAGCCATCAATCATCCTAGTAAAATGTACTCCTAAAAAAGGAAATTCTGGGTTNGGNACNGGGTAAATTAAATTTCTAACCATGTGNTTAGATTTCTCAGTTAATTCATAATACTCTCCCCTAAATGAAACTATTTTTAAATCCAACTTGATTTTATCTTTTTTTGCTAATCTATCGGAAAATAACCCGCCACAAAAAATAATATTATTAGCATTAAATTTTCCTTTATTCGTATAAACCTTTGTNTTTTTACAATCTAAAAACTNACANCNNTTTAAAACTTTACTTTCTGAATTAATTTTTAATATATTTTTTACCAAAGAATTTGCAACACCNACATAATCAATTATTC
The DNA here is from genome assembly GCA_002715445.1 of Flavobacteriales bacterium. GTDB lineage: Bacteria > Bacteroidota > Bacteroidia > Flavobacteriales > TMED113 > TMED113. The sequence goes on from PAZG01000012.1 coordinate 19,725, forward strand.
CTGTTTGAGGAACCCAAATTGCAGACAAACCCTCTGCGTAAGGNTCTATTTCTAGAATTTCCTTTTTCTTTATTATTTTTAAATTATCTAAACCATTTTTTTTACCGATCTCTAATAAACTTGGTAACCTTTTTTCTTCTTCTTTATTAACAGCAATTACAATTTTACCACAAACATCGTGTTTTACATTATTTTTTTTAGAGTAAGCTACNAGNTCTTCTCTTCCGGAAACACAATTTTTAGCCCTGTAAGATCCAGGCNTATAATATAAACCAGAATGTAAAACACCTGAATTTCGACCGCTTTGATGTGATGCTAGACTATCTTCTTTTTCAAGAATTAGAATACTTTTTTTTGGAAACTCTTTTTGTATTTTATACGCAGATGCTAAACCAACTAAGCCTCCTCCTACAATAATTAAATCAAAAAAAGAATTTTTTTTCATATTAGTTATATTAAAATATACTACTAATTTTAGGTGATAAAATATAAACAAGTTCAAACAAAATAATCAAAACTAATATAGAAAAAGATAATATTGAATTTAAATTAACTTTNTCTTTGAAAACAGTTTGAAAAACTATATATCCAATTATAAAAAGACCTAAAACTGCAAGCAAACCTGATTGAGGAGAAAAGTTATATACTAATATTCCAAAAAGAAATGGACCTAAAAAAGAAGTTGCCTTACCGGTAAAAGCATAAAAACCAAAAAACTCATTAATCTTATCTTTAGGAGTTAATCTTGCCATTANAGATCTACTNCAGGATTGAGATGGACCGGTCATTAATCCTAATAAAATTCCAGCTATCCAAAATAATGATTTTGAAAANCCTATATCATCTANTTCNGGTGATAAATAAGCAAACTGAACTGCTATAATTAAAATTAAAATGCTCCACTCTATAGTTTTTTTTGGACCTATTTTATCTTCTACNCTACCNAAAATAAAAGAACCAATACATGCACATACATTTAAAACAACTCCTAATACTAAAATTTCTGTATATGAAAAATCTAATGCTTCAACAGCATAAACTCCTCCAAGCGCAAAAATTGTAATTAAAGCATCATTGTAAAATAATCGCGCAATTAGAAATCTAACAATGGTTTTATATTTTTTTATTGATTTAAATGTTCTAAATATTGATAAAATAGATTCTTTAANATGTTTATTTGTCAAACTTTCTCCTTTTTTTTCCTTAACTAGAAAGAAAACTGGAATACTAAAAATAGCAAACCATAAAGCAACAAAGATGTTAGAGGATCTAATAACTTTTTCAGTTACATCTACTGAATTAATAAAAACCATAGGTAATAAAAAAACCGCTGCTAATATTATTANTAAAGAAATTAAACCACCTAAAAAACCTAATCCCCATGCAAAACCAGAAATTCTTCCTATATTTTTTTTAGTAGTTAACTCAGGTAAATAAGAATTACAAATAACTGTACCTAATTCAAAACCTATATTAGCAATTATTAAGTAGACTAAAGCAACAACGTGATCTCCTTTCTGAAAAAAAAATAAACAAGATGTAGCTACTATACAAATCCATGTAGATAGAATTAAAAAAAATNTACGAAACCCTCCTCTATCTGCAATAGCTCCTAAAATAGGGGATAAAATAGANACAATTACAGCAGTAATTGAAATTCCCATACTCCATAAAGCCATACCATTAATTTGAGGTGGACAAATATAGTCTACAAAATAAGCACTATATACAAAAGTTATTATTATTGTTGTAAATGGTTGGTTAGCAAANTCATAAAAGGACCATGCAATTACCTGTCTTTTATTTTTTAAAGAATTAAATGATTTAAAATTTTTATCAAAAAATCTAGCAAAAAACTTAGCAAAAAATATAGAAATAAATCTCATCAAAAAAAGATTTTTTTTTAAAGGNATAAAATTAATAAATAGATGTTAAATATCATGTATTTTAGTAAATTTGTCTAATTATTNATCTTATTAATTTTATAATACATTNAAAANAATGAGCTTCTTTAATAATTATCTTAATGAAATAGATGAAAGAAAAAAAATAGGACTAAAACCTAAACCAATTGATGACGCTGNTCTTATCAAAGAAATTATTAATAAAATTAGGGATAAGAACGAAAATAATGATAACAGAAAAAAATCATTAAATTTCTTTATTTACAACACATTACCTGGTACAACAAGTGCTGCAAAATATAAAGCAAGTTTTTTGAAAGATATTATTTTAAAAAAAGAAGTAATTGAAGAAATTAATATTGATTTTGCTTTCGAATTAATGTCTCATATGAAAGGTGGNCCATCGATTAAGTTTTTAATTGATCTTGCNTTAGGANATGATATATANATTGCAAATAAAGCTGCTNAGATTTTAAAAACACAAGTATTTCTNTATGATNCCGATACAGATAGATTAAAAAAAGCATTTGATAATAATAATGAGATAGCAAAAGATATAATNAATAGCTATGCACAAGCAGAGTTTTTTACNNAACTTCCTGANGTTGAAGAGGAAATAAAAGTAGTTACCTACGTTGCGGGAATTGGTGATATTTCAACTGATTTNTTATCACCAGGAAACCAAGCTCATTCTAGANCAGANAGAGAGCTTCATGGAAAATGTATGTTCGAGTTTAATGAANCAAAACAAAACAAATTACTTGAAATTCAAAANCAACACCCTGATAAGANAATAATGCTTCTGGCTGAAAAAGGNACTATGGGCGTAGGCTCATCNAGNATGTCAGGAGTNAATAACGTAGCATTATGGATAGGTGAAAAAGCTAGTNCATANATACCTTTCATTAACATAGCACCTATTGTTGCTGGAACAAACGGAATCTCTCCAATTTTTTTAACCACAGTAGGAGTTACTGGAGGAATTGGTATTGATTTAANGAATTGGGAAAAAGAATTNGATGAAAATGGAAACTTAATACTTGATGAAAATGGTGAACCACTATTAAAACAAAAATATAAAGTTGATACAGGTACAGTTCTTACAATTAACACAAAAACAAAAAAACTTTACGACGAATCAGGAAATGAATTAATAGATATATCATCTTCACTAACTCCTCAAAAAATGGAGTTTATTAGAGCTAAAGGCTCTTATTCTATTGTATTTGGTAAGAAATTACAAATGTTTGCCGCCAAAACTTTAGGTATTGATGTTCCTACAGTATTTGCTCCTTCAAAGGAAATTTATAACAAAGATCAAGGATTTACCGCGGTAGAAAAAATCTTTAATAAAAATGTTGTTGGAAATAAGAAAGAAAAATTACATGCAGGTTCCTATGCAAGAGTTAATGTAAATATTGTCGGTTCTCAAGATACAACTGGATTAATGACTTCACAAGAATTAGAGATGATGGCTGCAACTGTCATTTCGCCAACTGTTGATGCTGGTTATCAATCTGGTTGTCATACTGCATCAGTTTGGGACTTAAAAGCTCAAGAAAATACTCCTAAACTCATGAAATTCATGAACGATTTCGGTTTAATTACTGGTCGAGATCCCCAAAATCAATACCACCCATTAACTGATGTAATTCATAAAGTACTAAACGATCTGACAATTGATGATATGGCTATTATTATTGGTGGAGATTCACATACTAGAATGTCAAAAGGAGTTGCATTTGGAGCAGACTCAGGTACAGTTGCACTTGCATTAGCAACAGGTGAAGCATCAATGCCAATCCCTGAATCTGTTAAAGTTACATTCAAAGGTCAGATGGCCAAGCACATGGACTTTCGTGATGTTGTCCATGCTACACAATCACAAATGCTTGATCATTTTAAAGGGGAAAATGTATTTCAAGGGAGAATTATTGAAGTTCATATAGGAACTCTGCTGGCCGATCAAGCCTTTACATTTACAGACTGGACAGCGGAAATGAAGGCTAAAGCCTCCATTTGTATTTCTGAATCAGATACACTAATTCAATCATTAGAAATTGCTAAAAAAAGAATCCAAACAATGATTGATAAAGGGATGGATAATAAACAAAAAGTTTTACAAAGTTTAATTAAAAAAGCAAACAATAGAATTAAAGAAATTAAATCAGGTAAAAAACCACCTTTATCCCCGGATAAAAACGCTAAATACTATGCTGAATTTACAGTAGATCTAGATATTATTAATGAACCCATGATAGCTGATCCTGACGTTCATAATGATGATGTTTCGAAGCGCTATACCCACGATACAATAAGACAACTTTCGTTCTATGAAGGTGAGAAAATTGTTGATTTAGGTTTTGTTGGCTCATGCATGGTTCATAAAGGGGATATAAAAATTGTGGCTAAAATGCTTAAAAATTTAGAAGAAAAAGATGGCCATGTAAAATTTAAAGCTCCTCTCGTTGTTACAGCACCAACATACAATATTATTGAAGAACTTCAAGAAGAGGGTGATTGGGAAATCCTTAAAAAATATTCCGGATTTGAATTTGATGATAAATCCCCTAAAACTTTTGCTCGTATTGAATATGAAAATATCCTTTACCTAGAAAGGCCTGGTTGTAACCTTTGTATGGGTAATCAAGAAAAAGCGGAAAAAGGAGATACAGTTATGGCTACTTCAACTAGACTTTTTCAAGGTCGGGTCGTTGCTGATTCGAAGAGAAAAAAAGGTGAGTCTTTACTTGCATCTACTCCTGTAGTTGTATTATCAGCAATTCTTGGAAGAACACCAACTATTGAAGAATACAAGTACGCAGTACAAGGAATAGAGTTAACCAGGTTTGCTCCACCTAGTAAAGACCTTTCGTCAAAACCAGACCACTTACTATCATACTAATAATAGTAATAAATAAGAATATTTATATGGGAAAATGAATAAATATTATTTAAATCAAAATAAGTGTTAAAATACTAGGATGCTATAACTTCAAAATTAAAATCTACATTAACATCACGATGAAGTCTAATATTTGCTATATATTTTCCAACTTTTTTTATACTTCTAAATCCAACAATTTTAATATACTTTTTATCTAATTCAAATCCATTTTTAGATAAACTATCTGATATCATTGCATTATTTACAGAACCAAATAAAGAAATTCCATCCTCCAAAACTTTCGCTTTAATTTTGATATCTAATTTCTCTAATTTATTTTTCTCTGAATCAGCTTTTTTGATTAATTCATCTTCTTTATGTTGTCGTTGTTTTAAATTTTCATTTAATACTTTTTTTGCAGATTCAGTAGCTAAAACAGCAAAGCCCTGAGGTATAAGATAATTAGTTGCATAACCATCTTTAACTGTAACTAAATCATCTTTGAAACCACAATTTAAAACGTCTTTAAGTAGTATAATTTCCATAGTATAGTTATTTCAATAAGTCAGTAACGTAAGGTAATAACGCCAAATGTCTAGCTCTTTTTATTGCTTGTGCAACTTTTCTTTGAAACTTTAATGAATTACCTGTAATTCGTCTTGGTAAAATCTTACCCTGTTCATTTAAAAATCTGATTAAGAAATCAGGATCCTTATAATCTATATAGTCGATTCTCATTTTTTTAAAACGACAATATTTTCCTTTATCTTCTAATGACAACTCAACAGGTGTTAAGTATCTCAATTCAGATGTATTTTGTTTTATTTTTGATTCCATAAATAATTATTTTGCTAATTTTTCTCTTCTTCTATTTGCGTATTTTTGAGCATTTTTATCTAGTTTAACAACTAGCCAACGCATAATTTTCTCATCTCTCTTAAATGAAAGCTCTAAGTCAGAAATCATATTACTATCGTTGCATTCAAATTCAACTAAAAAATAAAAACCTGTTTTTTTATTTTGAATATGGTAAGCTAACTTTTTTAAACCCCAAGATTCTTCAGAAATAATTTTTGCTTTCTTTGATTTTAGAAAATCAACATAACTATTTACTGCTTCCTTTGCCTGATCTTCAGACAAAACGGGATTAATAATGAAAACAGTTTCATAAATCATATCATTAATTTTTTTTATAAATCCAAAATTGGACAGCAAATGTAATAATTCTTTTCTTTTTAGCAAAACATAAAAATCAGTTATGGTGAATTGATAAAAAATAATGATATTTTTAATACATTTACGATTGTAAGCCTTTTGAAAAAATGAATTTATATCAAGTTTCTGCCAGAAAGTATAGACCTAATGATTTTGAAGATGTAGTAGGACAAAACCATGTTACAGAATCATTACAAAACTCTATTAATTTAAGCACTATTTCTCACGCCTACATATTTTGTGGACCTAGAGGAGTAGGAAAAACATCATGTGCTAGAATTTTTGCTAAAAAACTAAATAAAACAATTAATTCCTCAACTAATGACTACTCATATAACATATTTGAACTTGATGCAGCATCTAATAACAGTGTTGATGATATTAGAGATTTAGTTAATCAAGTAAAAATCCCTCCGCAAACTGGAAATTACAAAATATACATTATTGATGAAGCTCATATGTTATCAAAATCTGCTTTTAATGCCTTCTTAAAAACTTTAGAAGAGCCTCCTAAGCACTGTGTTTTCATATTAGCAACTACTGAAAAGGAAAAGATAATACCTACAATTTTATCAAGATGCCAAATATTTGATTTTAAACGAATTACAGAACAAGATATAAGCAACTATTTATCCAATTTATCAACAAAAGAAAATATTAACGCTGAAAAAGAGTGTTTTGATTTAATTGCAAAAAAAGCTGACGGCGCTTTAAGAGATGCCTTATCAATTTTTGATAAAGTAAATAGTTTTTGTGGAACGAAATGGACTATAGAAAAAGTTTCCGAAACTTTACATAGCCTAGATGAGAGTAAAATTGAAATCTTCATAAACCTAATTAAAAACAATAAAATTGGACAAATATTAGTAGAGTTTGATACAGTACTGAAAAATGGTTTTGAAGGTGATAACCTAATTTCTGGGTTAATTGATTATTTTAGAAATATTATGATAAGCAAGGATCCTGTCTCTTTAAAAATATTACAATGTTCTAAAAAAACAGAAGAAACGATTGTAAGTCTTGCAGAATTTTATACAACAAATCAATTAATTCAAATTTTAGATATATTATCCACATGTCAAAAAGATTATACAAAAACAAATGATAAAAGATTCCTTGTTGAATTATGTCTTATGCAAATATCTTCAATTGAAAACATAAATTCAATTAAAAAAAAAATCCAAATTTCTAAACCTGACAAAGAAATATTAAATAATCCATCAATTGAAAATGGAGAATTAGTAAATGAAAAAGAAATAAAAAAGAAAGAGCAAGAAGATTCTAACAACTTAGATTTTGAGAATTTAGATAATAATATTTTAGAAAAAAAAGTTCCACAAGAAAATAAAAACAATTTCAATACTGATTTAAAAAAATCGCTGTTAGGAACATCCACGATTGATGAAATTTTAAATAAGGAAATTTCTGAAGAAAAAAAAATTAAAAATGAAATTCAAGATAAGAAGTCTAGAAACGTATTTAATGAAGAAGAAATGTTAAATAAAATTGATCTATTTTGTGAAATTCTAAAAAACGAAAAAAAAATAAATTTACATTCTACTATTAAAGCTAATAAACCAGAATTATCTAACGATTTCTCAATTTTTTTTAAACTAAATAGTAAGTCTCAAAAAAAAGAAATTTTAGAAAATAAAGTAGCTTTGTTAAGTTTTTTAAAAAAAGAATTAAATAATGATCTAATAGATATTAAAATTGAATTAAATGAAAAAGAAGCAAAAGAATTGTTATATACTGAACAAGAAAAATTAAATTACATGATAAATAAAAAACCGGAACTTAAAAAAATAATAAAATCATTAGATCTAGATTTTTTAAATTAATTAAATATGGAGAATAAAAAAATAAAGGTATTAAACCCAATAGTTGAGCTTGATGGTGATGAAATGACAAGAATCATATGGAATTTTATAAAAGAAAAATTAATATTTCCATACTTAGATTTAAAAATAGAATATTATGATTTAGGAATTATTCATAGAGACAAAACAAATGACCAAGTAACAATAGATGCAGCTAATGCAATTAAAAAACATAGAGTTGGTATTAAATGTGCTACAATAACACCTGATGAACAAAGAGTTACAGAATTTAATCTTAAAAAAATGTGGCGATCCCCAAACGGTACAATTAGAAATATAGTTGGAGGAACAGTTTTTAGAGAGCCTATTATATGTAAAAATGTTCCAAGACTGGTTCCAAATTGGACTAAACCAATTTGTATAGGAAGACATGCCTTTGGCGATCAATACAAAGCAACTGATGTTGTTATAGATGGAAAAGGTAGTTTAACAATGACTTTTAAAAGTGAAAATGGCGAAGAAAAAAGTTGGAATATATATGATTATAACGGAACAGGTGGAGTTGCTTTGAGTATGTATAACACAAATGAATCTATATACGGATTTGCAAGATCATGCTTTAATAAAGCATTAGAAAAAAAGTGGCCACTTTACCTGTCAACTAAAAACACTATTTTAAAAGCATATGATGGTAAATTTAAAGACATATTTCAAGAAGTATATGAAAAAGAATTTAAAGAAAAATTTGATAATCTTAATATAACCTATGAACATAGGCTAATTGATGATATGGTAGCAGCTGCATTAAAGTGGAACGGTGCTTTTGTGTGGGCATGTAAAAATTATGACGGAGATGTTCAATCTGATACTGTAGCTCAAGGATTTGGGTCATTAGGTTTAATGACATCAACATTGTTAACTCCTGAAGGTGATATTATGGAAGCTGAAGCAGCTCATGGAACAGTCACTAGACATTTTAGACAACATCAAAAAGGAAAACAAACATCAACAAATCCAATTGCATCCATATTTGCGTGGACAAGAGGTCTTGCCTTTAGAGGGAAAATTGATAAAAACGATGCCTTAATTAAGTTTTGTGAAACATTAGAAAATGTGTGTATTGAAACTGTAGAAAGCGGAATAATGACCAAAGACTTAGCTTTATGTATTCACGGGAAAAATTTAAATGAAACTCATTATGTAAATACACAATATTTTTTAGAAGAAATTCAAAAAAACCTAAAACAAAAATATGAATAACAGAACGTTATTTAATTTAATTTTATTTAGCTCTATTTTAGTGAGTTTTGTATACGGCCAAAATAATCAAAGAGGATACATTGTGTCTATAGGTGAAAAAGCTCCACTATTCGAAACTATAACCAATACAGGTGAAGTCTTTAATTTAGAAAAACAAAAAGGTAAAATTGTTATGCTACAATTTACAGCAAGTTGGTGTTCGGTGTGCATAAAAGAGATGCCCTACATTGAAAATGAAATTTGGGATATACACAAAGACAATGATGACTTTGTATTAGTTGGTATAGATAGAGGTGAGTCAATAGAAATGGTTAATAAATTAATTGATAAAACTAAAGTAACGTACCCGATATGCTTAGATGAAAAATCAGAAATATTTGAATTATATGCTGAAAAAAAAGCTGGAGTGACTAGAAATGTAATTATAGATAGAGATGGGGAAATTATTTTTCTTACAAGATTATTCGATCATGATGAATTTAATGAAATGAAAGATATTATTTTGAAATCACTAACTAAAAACTAATTTAATACTTAAATTAGTATAAAAAGTACATTAAAATGATAAATAAACTATTTAGAATTTCTCTCATTTTTATTTTTTTAATAAACATATTTTCTTGTGATAAAGATGAAGATAATACCAACAACACCCCAAATAATCCACAAGAAATTTTAGGTTGTACAAATCAAGATGCCCTTAATTACAACTCTGAGGCTACTGTAGATGACGGCTCTTGCATTATATTAGGCTGCACAGATGAATCAGCTACAAATTACAACCCTGAAGCTACTGATGATGACAACTCATGTGAATATTCAATTGCATATATTTTAAATGGAACATGGAATATTGCTTTACTAGATTATGAAACAGAAATCGATCTTTCAGCTTTTTCAGAACTAGCAGGGGGTTTACCATTAGGAAATGAAGAAATTTCTGGCCAAGCCCAAGACGCTGGAATATGGATTCTAAACTCAGAAAATTATACTTATACTAGCGAATTAGATTTTGCAACAGAAGAATTTACATTAGCAACTTTTATACCTATCCCAAGTATACCTTTTAACTATTCAAATAGTGGAACATGGGAGTTGACAAACAATGAAAATGATTTAATTCTTACTGATGAAAGTACAGGACAAATATCGGAATATGAAATTATATCTATTGCAGAAAACTCTGCCTTTGTTGTTGGAACAGTTCAAGCTTCACAAGATATAATGGGATTTAATTTTGATTTGGAACTAGATGTTCAAATGCAATTAATTAAACAACAAGACTAAAATTTACTTTGTAAATAAAGGGAAATATTTTCTGAAATTTTATCAAAAGTTAATTTAGAATTTAATTTACTTTCAATTTTATCATATTCATCAATTGTAGTTTTAATATTACTTTTATTTAAAGCTTTTTCTAAAGATAAAATAAGATTGTCTAAATTAAATTGATTTTGAATCAACTCATCAACCACATATTTATTTTGTAATAAATTAACCAAACTAATAAAGTTAATTTTAACTAATTTTTTGGCAATAATATATGATAGCAAACTAGTTTTATAACATACTACTTGGGGAACTTTATTTAAAGCTAGTTCAAGTGTAACTGTCCCTGAAGTAACTAAAGCAGCAGAAGCTGATTTCATTAATTCATAATTTTTATTATATATGATTTGAACATCCTCACTTGTAATGTATTTTTTGTAAAAACTTAAATCTATATTTTTTGCACCACAAATAATAAATTTATAATCACTAAAATAATTTACTACTTTCAACATTGTAGGTAACATAGATTTTATTTCCTGTTTTCTGCTTCCTGGGCATAATAAAATTATTTTTTTTCTATTTAAATAATTGATAGGATTTTTATTTATTATTTCAACAAGAGGATGGCCAAAATATTCGACATTTATATTTTTATCTGAAAAATATTTTTTTTCAAAAGGCAAAATAACATATAGTTTATCTATATACTTTTCCAATAATTTAACTCTAGATTCTTTCCACGCCCAAGTCTGCGGAGCAACAAACCAAAAAACTGGAATATTTAATTTTTTTGCATACTTAGCAACTTTTAAATTAAAACCTGGATAATCAATTAAAATTATACAACTTGGCTTTCTTATTCTTAGCTCTCTCTTAATTAATCTTAGATTACATAAAACTGTAAATATATTTTTAAAAACTTCATAAAACCCCATGAAAGACAATTTGTCTAAATCTCTAACCATATGAACATTCTTAGATTCCATATGCGAACCTCCCCAACAAAAAAAAGTAGAATCCTTATCAATTTTCCTTATAGAATCAATTAAATAAGAACCATATAGATCACCTGAGTTTTCACCTGAAACAATATAATATTTCATTATAAAAAGAATAAATAAATATAAATAAAGGCATGTATAAAAGTGGATAATAAAATACCTCTTCCAGTTTTATCCATATTCATATTTATCATATATAAACGAAAAATTAAAAAATTAAATAATACCGAAAGGACATAAATGGTATCTTCTTTTACTTCAGCTTTAAAATAAGATAAAAACAAATAATTAAAAAAGTAAATAAATATCACAGGTACAATTGCCCCTAAAACTAAGCCAAATAAAAAATTATCAATTTTATACATCAATATTTAAACTTCTTAAATTTTTTAAGTAATCGTAATCCGTCATATCTACTTTAACAGGAACAATAGAGATATAATTATTTTTTATTGCATAAACATCACTTTCACTATTTGTGTCAGTACTAACGAAATCACCGCATAACCAAAAATAATTATTTTCTTTTTTATCATATTTTTCTTTCCAAAAACCTTCTCCTTGATTACAATACTTTACACCTTTTAAATTTTTAAATGAGCAATCAGGAAGATTAACATTTAATGTTACACCTTTTTTAATACCAATGTTTAATATTTGTTTTACAAATTTTTTAATAAAATCTGAATAAACAGAAAAATCAATATCATGTGAATAATTTTCATGAGAAATTGCAATTGAAGGCACACCTTTAATAGCACTTTCAATAGCAGCATGTACAGTACCTGAATATAAAGTACTAATTGAAAAATTAGAACCATGATTGATTCCAGAAATACATAAATCAGGTTTTGTTTTACAAAGATTATTAAGAGCTATTTTAACACAATCTGATGGTGTCCCAGAACAACTATACTCGATGTAATCCTGAGATTTATTAATTTCTTTAATTTTAATTTTTTTATCAACACTAATAGCATGAGACATGCCCGATTGCTCTTTACTTGGAGCCACAACAATAATATTTGCAAAATCTTTTAATGTTTCTAACATAAACTTTAATCCAGGAGCAGATAAACCATCATCATTTACTAATAATATATATGGACGATTTCTCATTTTAATCAGTAAAATTTATTTTTAAAATGATTTCATGAACATTATCAGTAATATTAATAGCTTCTTGAATAGGAACAGAATAAGAATAACCTAAAGTTAATATTTCGGAAACTTTTAGATATAAAATTGGAGAAATACTCTCATTAAAGGAATAGTTGACTCCTCCACCTAAAGGGAATTCAGAAAAATATGATATATTATATTCCCACTTTAATTTTGCGGCATTTGTTGCAGAAACTAAAATTGCTGTTTTAACAATATGATCTGGAAAAAATTTAAAAGATTTTCCAGCTGAAAGAAAATATGTTCTCTCTTCTTGACCTTGATAATAACTATTATTTACTAAATAAGGGATAGAAAAGCCAAAAAAATAGTTGTCAAAATAATTATAATATAGACCAAAACCCATATTAGGTACATATTCATTTAAAATATCAGTAGAAAAAACTGGGTCACCTGGATCATTGATGTTTAAACTAGACAAATTTCCTCCATATTGCGAAAAACCTAATCTAATACCAAGTGAAAGAGTTGAGTTATTACCAAAAGAGACAGTGTAGGAAGAAGAAGCAAAAAAAGCATTTGTATTAGTAGGTCCTACTATATCATTCAAAAAACTAACTCCAAAACTAATCCCTTTTTTATAAGGTGTAAAAGCACCAAAAAATCTTGTTTGAGGAGCACCATCAATATCTTTCCATTTGGAGTTACTTGATAAAATTAAATTAGTTGTTTCACTTGCGCCAATATAAGATGGATTAATAAAAAATTGATTAAAATTCAAATGTGTAGTTGAGGGATACTGTTGTGAAAAAATAAATTTAAATCCACAAAAAAATAAAATAATTAAATAATTTTTTATCATAACATCATCTATTTATATACACATAACCTTTATACTCCCTATCACCAATTGAGGGGACAGCATTAATTGTTCGGAAAATGTAATAATAAGTCCCTGATGAAAGTTTATCAGTGAACATAGAGTTTGAAGAATTATTATAACCAGACCAATCATTATTATAATTATTTTCTTTAAAAACAATTTGACCCCATCTATTAAAAACTATAAGTTCATTTTGGGGTGATAAATTTTCTAATCCAACTATTTCAAAATAATCATTAAAACCATCCCCATTAGGAGAAAATCCGTCTGGAATAAAAATAATACATGAGTCTTCATCAAAATAATCAAAAATACCATCATTATCACAATCAGTATTCGGTAACAAAGGGTCAAAACCACTATTAATCTCATCAAAATCATTTAAGCCATCTCCATCTGTATCAATATTATTTGGATTAGTTGAGTAAATATATTCTTCTATATTTGACAACCCATCTTGATCCAAATCACTTAAAGAATCTTGAGGGTCATATGGGTTTAAACCATTTTCATTTTCCCAGTTGTTATCAATTCCATCACCATCAATATCATCATCAATTTCATCACAAATTCCATCTAAATCTAAATCAGAAAGACAATCCCCATTACAATCTAAATAAGTTTCACTCGGATATATACATGAATCATCTTCATCAGTTGCAAGAATATTATAATTACATGCTTCAGCATCTGTACAACCTAAAACCTCATCATCATCACAAACTCCATCATTATCTAAATCATTATCAACTACAGTACCTGTTCCGTCGGTCTCTCCTGAACAAGTATCACATATATCGTTGGCATATATACAAGAGTTATCATCTGAATTTGCGTTTGAGTTATAATTACAGGCTAAAGGGTCTATACATCCTAAAATGGTGTCTTGATACAAGTAGAAAATATAATTATCTGATATATATTCTATCCAGAAAAGATTAGCTGAAAAAAATATTTGATCATCAATATATTTGGATAGTAAAATAGAAACTTCAGAATAACTATTATCGAAAATTGATCCATTAGAAGAAAGTAAATTAGAAGCATTAATTACTTCATTAAAGGAATTATTTTGAATTAATATACTATCAGTATATTCTGCATTAATCCCTATAGAAGTTGGTAAACCCATGTATTGAACGCTTGAAATATTTGAAATATTATTATTTAAAATTGAAACATTAGCTGAATAACTCCCAAGTGATATTGCTGAACCAGAAACATTAAAAATAGAGTTATTATAAATAATGATGTTTGTTGGAGGGTTTATAGTTTCACCATTTCCGTAAGATAGAATACCATAACTTAAAGGTGAGTCATTAGAAAGATTAGGTAATGACATTCCTGAAATAACATTATTATTAATTTCAATATTTTGACATCCTGGGGTGATAATTATCCCTGCATTTGTTGAATCATTACCAATAATGTTAAATCCATCAATAACAACACTGCTTGAATTTATTTTAAATCCAAATTGCAGTCCAGACGCATCAACGATTACTTCATCAGAACTTGAGATTATATTTAATTCTTTATTAACTTCAATAAACCCAGTGTAATTGTTAATTTGACTTGATACAATAATTGTATCACCGTTTTCAGAAAAATTAATTGCTTCTTGAATACTTGAAAACTGCTCAGGAACATATATTTGAGCAGAACAAAAAAAAGAAACAAAAAAGANAAATATAATTTTTTTCATATTTAATTTAAAATTAAGCTTTAAATCTTGGTTCCAAAAATTTCATCCCAAAAAGTAAATGTAGTAGCATAATTTCCATTTAAAGATTCGTGATGNTTATCGTGATGTTCNGATTCGCCCCAAAAAGGAATCCATTTAGAAAATTTTGATTTAAAACCTGAATGNACATCNAGCTCATGAATATTTCTTATAATNTGATATAACCAAAAAGAAAAAACACTAACTGGGCCGAATAAACTAATTNTCAATATACCTATAAAGGGTCCTAGATAGCCTGACATCCATTCTAAAGGNTGCACATAAATATATTCAAGTGCAACTGGTGAAATTGATCTGTGATGTATGTGATGAATTTTTTTTAAAATGAATTTATTTTTATGCATCATTGCATGAAGAAAATAAAAATATAAGTCATCAACTACCAANATCAAAAATAATTGTGAAAAAATAACAGAAAGGTTAGNTACTTTATTTAAAGTTTCTTTTTCTGCAAAAATACCGTAATCATAAAAAAAATGTAAGCCAATATAAGAGATTAAAACTAATAATGAAATGTTAAAAAAAATTAATGGNAATCTCTTATAAAATGTAATTGGCTTTATTCTTCTTTTTTGAATTTTGAATCTATTAAGAGAAGTGATATGTATTGATGCNATGGAAAAAATTAATCCTAATATATTACAAAATACTATAATTAAGATAGTATATTGTATAAGTTCATTTTTTTCCATCTTTGTGAAGATATAAAACAAAATTATGAAAAAAACATTCTTATATGACAAAACACCCATTTATTGCATAATTCCTACTGANGCTTATGTTTTAGATGAGCATATTAAAGGATATTTAGATCANGGTATAATTGTAAAAGAAAATGACACTGTAATTGATGTAGGGGCAAATATTGGTGTTTTAGGTATAAGATTGTCAAAAACATTTAAATCGATACAAATCCATTCTTTTGAACCAATTCCAGAAATATTTAAAGTGCTAGAAAAAANTAGCNAACTAAGTAAAAACAAAAAATTTAAGGTATATCAAAAGGGTATTGGANATAAGNCNNAAAAACAAAAATTCACATATTTTCCAAATAGCCCAGCTTTATCAACTGCAAAACCAGAAATGTGGNAAGAAAATCCAAAAGCATTCGTAAATGCAGTAAAAGGAAGTATCAAAAATGCTCCTAAAAAATTTTGGTGGGCAAAACTAATTCCCTCTTTTTTCATTCCTATTATTGCAAAAAGATTACTTAAGAATAGCCGTAAAATAAACTGTGANATATCCACAATTTCTCAAATTATAAAAGANCAAAATATAAAAGAAGTTAATCTTCTAAAAATTGATTGTGAGGGATTTGAATGGAATGTTTTAATGGGAATTCAAAAACCTGATTGGAATAAAATTCAATCTATTGTTATGGAAATACATGATANAGAAAATAGATTGAATAATACTGTTCAATTATTAAAAAAATACGGATTCAAAAATATAGTAACAGAGAAGGAAAAGGCNCTAAAAGAAACTAAACTAATAAATTTGTATGCTACAAAATAATTAATCAACTCTATTTGCAATAAAATAATATAAAATAACTCCTGNTAATAAGGAATAAATTCCTTTTTGCCACTTTAAANTATCTACTCCAGCAATTAAATTTGATTCTTGCATCCATGAAAAAATAGCAAACATAATTCCAAAAGAAGATAATAATAACCATAATTTTTTTTTCATTCGTNTATATTTAATCAGGAAAAATTTTCCCTGGATTCATAATATTATTTGGGTCAAAAACTGNTTTAATANGTTTTTGGATTTTTAACTCTTCANTTGAAAATGGTATGTCCATATAATCTTTTTGAACAAATCCAATGCCATGTTCTCCTGAAATNGTTCCACCAAGNTTAATACATAATGTAAATATTTCCCTAATAGCTTTTTTAGTAATCAAATCCCATTCTAAATCGGAAATATTTTCTCTTAAAATATTAATATGCAAATTACCATCTCCAGCATGACCATAACAAATTGATTTAAATTTATATTTATTTCCAATTAATTTAACACCTTCNATTAAATCAGGTAAATTATTTCTTGGAACAACTGTATCTTCTTCTTTATAAACTGAGTAAGATTTAACAGCCAAACCAATATTTCGTCTCATTTTCCATAAACTCTCTTTTTGAGCTGATGTTTCTGCCAAAAGAATTTCTCCACAATTATAATTNTCTAATATAGAATATAATTTTTCGGCACTTTNNANTAAANAATCTTTATTATTACCATCTAATTCAATNAATAAATATGCTTGATCATTTTCCATTATTGAAAATGGAATATTAGAAAATGACATATCTCTTACCAACTCTATTGCAGAGCGTTCCATAAATTCAATACAAGATGGGGATATACCATTAACAAAAATTCTAGAAACAAGTTCACATGATTGAGCTATATTATGAAATGGAATTAATAANAATAAATTGTTTTTTGGTTTAGGTATAAATTTAACCACTGCTTTAGTGATNATTCCTAATGTACCTTCACTTCCTACTAATAATTGAGTTAAATTATANCCCGTCGAATTCTTAAGTGTATTTGAGCCTGTCCAAATTATCTTNCCATTTGGAAGAACTAATTCTAAATTAAGAACATAATTTGATGTAACACCATATTTAAGNGCTTTAGGACCTCCTGCGTTTAATGCAATATTACCTCCCAANGTACAAGAACCTTTACTAGCAGGATCAGGCGGATAAAACATATTTATTTTTTCTAATTCATTTTGAAAATCCTCATTAACTAAGCCAGGTTGAATAACTGCTTGAAAATTAGATTGATCTATTTTTAAAATTTTATTCATTTTCTTCATTGAAATACTTACACCTTTACAAATTGGTAGAGCCCCTCCGCTTAAACCTGTTAAAGCTGCAGATGGTGTAATAGGAATTAAGTTNNTATTACAAAANNANACAATTTGGGACACCATNTCTGTAGACCGAGGAAATAAAACAACTTCAGGTGGNTAACTTAAATTTTCTGTGTGATCTCTTGAGTAATTTATAACACTCNNACCAGTCAANACATTTTCCTTTCCTAGTGTTTTTATAAAAAANTCTAAATGTGTAGTATTTATTTTAGTATACAAAANGAAAAATGATTTCTTCAAATTTAATTAATTTAGCAAATTCAAAAAATGAATTAACATGAAACAACAATTATANATTATAACATTATTATTTTTTACAAGTGTTACTTGCTTTACCCAAAATGACAAACAAATTTCTCTTGAAGAGATATTTACTGAAAGAAAGTTTTCTCAAGATTGGGTATGGGGATTAAATTCAATGAACGATGGACTTCATTATACAATTATTAATCGTAAAGAAGATAATGCTCTAGCTATTGAAAAGTTTAGCTATAAAAATGGAGAATTTATAGAAGATATTATTACATCAAATTATATAGATAGTTTGGAATTCGATTCTTATAAATTCAGCGCTGATGAAACAAAATTATTATTAGAAGTTGAAAGCTCATCAATATATAGATATTCTTATGAAAGTTTCATTTATGAATATAACATAAGAGAAGATAAACTAACAAAAATAAATGAAAATAAAATTAGACTAGCAGAGTTTTCTCCAGATGGAAGAATGATTAGTTATGTATATCAAAACAACCTTTACATATATAACATAAATACTAAACAAACTATCCAATGCACAAACAATGGAAAAATAAATAATATTATTAATGGAGCTACTGACTGGGTATATGAAGAGGAATTTGCAATTGTAAAAGGATATGAATGGTCAGATAATAGTGAATATTTAGCATATTATGTTTTTGATGAATCAAAAGTAAAAGAATTTTCTATGGATATTTTTAATTCCAATTTATATCCTGAGCAATCAAAATTTAAATATCCAAAAGCGGGAGAAGAAAATTCTATAGTTGAAATTTTCATTTTTAATTTAGAAAAAAAAGAACATATAAAGGCTAAAATAAATAAATCAGATGATGACTACATTCCAAGAATAAAATGGAATATAGACTCAAAATTATGTGTTCAAAAACTTAATAGACATCAAAACCATCTGCAATTAATTTTTATAAACCCAAAATCTGGTGAGGGGGAACTTAAATATGAAGAGTTTGATGAACATTATATTGACATTCATGATAATTTAATTTTTACTAATAATGGTTTTTTATGGTCATCTGAAAAAGATGGTTATAATCATTTATACTTTTTTGAGTATAAAAAAAATAAGATGAAAAAAATAACTAAAGGTGAATGGGAGATAACTAATTTTTACGGCTTTGATAAAGAAAATAATATAATTTACTATCAATCAAATGAAAAATCTCCTCTCACAAAATCAATATATTCAATTAATTTAAAAGGAAAAAATAAAAAATTATTATCTAAATCAATTGGTGTAAATAATGCTGATTTTAGTAAAACTTTTAAATATTTCATCAATACTCATTCAANCGCAAATTCTCCTAATTACATAACTCTACAAAACAATGAAGGTGAAGTAATTAGAGTTTTAAAAGATTCTAAAAAACTAAATGATACTTTAATAGAGTATAATCTATCCTCAAAAGAGTTTTTTAGCTTCAAAACGGATTATAATGTTAAGCTTAATGGATGGATAATGAAACCCGAAGATTTTGATGAAAATAAAAAATATCCTGTTTTAATGTATGTTTACGGAGGACCAGGAAATCAACAGGTTTTAGATAGTTGGAGTGGTCATTATATGTGGTACCAATTACTATGTCAAAAGGGTTATATTATCGTTTGTATTGATAATAGAGGAACTGGTGGAAGAGGTTCAGAATTTAAAAAATGTACATATAAAGAACTAGGTAAACTCGAAACAGAAGATCAAATTGCTGGAGCAAAATATTTAAGCACTCTTAAATATGTAGATATAAATAGAATAGGAATTTGGGGATGGAGTTATGGTGGTTATATGTCTAGTTTGTGTCTTTTAAAAGGTAACGAATATTTTAATACAGCAATTGCAGTAGCACCAGTAACAAACTGGCGTTACTATGATACTATATACACTGAAAGATACATGAGGACCCCTCAAGAAAATCCAGATGGATATGACCTTAATTCACCCATAAATTATGTTAATTTACTTAAAGGAAATTATTTGTTAATTCATGGTTCAGCAGACGATAACGTTCATTATCAAAATACTATGGAAATGATTTCTGCGTTAGTAAAAAACAACAAACAATTTGAATTGTTTGTTTACCCTGATAAAAATCATAGTATTTATGGCGGCAACACTAGAATTCATTTATTTACAAAAATTACAAATTTTATTATACAAAATCTGTAGTAAATTAAAAATTAGTATCTTGTGTGATTAATAATAAAATTATTTTTTTATCATGGAATCATTATCTCTAGCATATAAACTATTAATTATTGGTTGGCTTATTGTTTTATTATGGGTGCCTTATGTTATATACACTAACAAAAAAATTCATCCAAAAGCATTATTTGTCCTTTTCTTCGCAGAATTATGGGAAAGATTTTCATACTATGGTATGAGAGCCTTACTTGTTCTTTACATGATAGATGTTGGAGCAGAGTTAAGTTACGAGAAAAGTCAGGCATATGCAATCTATGGAGCATATGGAGCAATGGTTTATGCAACTCCTCTTTTAGGAGGTTTAATCGCTGAGAAATTTTTTGGTTATAGAAATTCTATTATGTGGGGCGGTATATTAATGGCTTTAGGGCATTTCACTATGGCATTTCCTCTTATTTCTGAACTTGGAATTGGTAGTCCAGAATCCATTCACGCTCTAGCAGAGCCTATGTTTTTTATAGCGTTAGGACTTTTAATTTTAGGAAACGGATTCTTTAAACCTAATATCTCAAGTTTTGTTGGTACTTTTTATAAACAAAATAGTGAGTTAAGAGATCGAGGATTTAATTTATTTTACATGGGTATTAATATTGGTGCCTTCCTAGCACCGATAACTTGTGGAGCTATTGGACAGGATCCAAATTTAGGTGTAAATGCATGGCATTATGGATTTGGATTAGCAGGGATTGGTATGGTTTTAGGTCTATTAGTATTTATGTATGGTTTAAGAACAGGTGTATTTAAAAATAATGGACATTCACCAAACCCTAAATTACTAAACGCTAAAATTGCTGCTCTTAGAAATGAAAAAGGTGAATATGTAGGAGGGGGAATGACTTTAAAAACAGCTACATATGTTGGTACTTTTTTACTTATTCCTATAATTTTCTTCCTTTTAAGTTTCGGTTCAAAACCTTTACTTTACCCATGGGGAAAAGAATTAAGCTTTCTAGATATAATTTTATTTAGCATGGTTGGTTACATGATATATTATTTATCCAATTATGGTAAAAGCATTACAAAAGCAGGATACGACAAATTAAAAGTTATAATGTTTTTATTCTTTTACTCAACTTTATTTTGGGCATTTTTTGAACTAGCTGGTAGTGCAATAACAGTATATACTGAAACTAATGTTAATAAGACTGTACCATATTTAGGAGAATTATCATCATCCCAGTTTATGGGAGTTAATCCACTATATATTATTCTTTTAGTACCTGTTTTTAACTTTATTTGGAAGTACTTAAAAAAGAAAAAAAGAGAACCTAGCGCTCCTATGAAATTTGCTATCGGTACAATTCTATTAGGACTTGGATTTTTTGCATTTCCGTTAGGGGGAATGTTTGCTGAGGCAGGAATGGTACCTATGGTATTCTTATTACTAGCATATTTATTACATACATTAGGTGAACTGTGTTTGTCTCCAGTAGGATTATCACTTGTAACAAAATTAGCACCTAAACAAATCGTAGGATTTGTAATGGGATTCTGGTTTCTGTCTTCATCTCTAGCTCACTTATTAGGAAAATTTATTGCTCAAGAAACTGATGCTGGGGACCTTTCTCCTGTTGAAGCATTAGACACATTTAATGGTGTATTTACAATGGTAGGTTTCTTATCAGTAGCAGCAGGTATTNTNCTTNTNTTTNNNTCACCNAAAATTAAAAAATGGATGCATAATGTGGAATAAAATTGTANTAANNTTTTTCTTTNTAATTTCAATAAGTTCTTTTGGTCAAAAAGAAGGATGGATTGCAGATTTNCCTGAAGCTTTTGAACAATCAGTTAACACTGGAAAACCTATACTAGCAAACTTTACTGGTAGTGANTGGTGTGGATGGTGCATAAAATTAGATAAAGCAGTTTTTAATACTGATGAATTTAAAGCATGGGCATCTGAGAACGTGATTTTATTAGAACTTGACTTTCCNAGAAGAAAACANCTTGATCCAGAAATAGAACAGAATAATAATTACTTACAATCNATTTTTAAAGTAAGAGGATTTCCTACTATTTGGATTTTNAGCGTTCAACAACAAGAAGATAAAAAATTTAGTATAAATGCTCAGGTAGATGAAAGAGGNAGCGGTTGGCAAAAAATGGGTTATATGTCCAGCGCCAGNTCTTTTATTAATCAAGCAAATAATATAATTACTAATATTCNGAATGTTTTTAATTCAAGTGAAACNGAAGAAANAGAATAATATTTNGTAANGATTATTGAATAAAAAAAGGAGCTTAAATATTTAGCTCCTTTTTTTATTTAGGGTGACTAATGGGACTCGAACCCACGACCCTCGGTACCACAAACCGATGCTCTAACCAACTGAGCTATAGTCACCATATTGGGCAAATATAATATATTTGGGCTTAAATGAAATATTTTTAAAATTGTAAATGAAGAAAAAAAATAATTATATAAAATCTGATTTTATCAAAAATATTATCAAACTCTTAACAACTACTTCTGTTGCTCAATTAATTCCATTGCTAATAACTCCAGTACTGACTCAATATTTTACAGCAGAAGATTTTGGTACATATGGCTTATATATTAGTATATGTACTATTTTAGGAATTATAGCAGCTGGGAGATATGACGTAGCTATCATGTTACCTAAAAAAAATAAAGATGCACTAAACATTGTAGCTATATGCTTTCTATTAACATCTATATTTTCAATCACATGTTTTTTTATTCTTGATATTTTTAAAATCCAATTATATGATTTAACAAAATCTGAGATATTCAATAAATACTATTTTTTTATCCCAATAACAATATTTTTAATTTCAATTAACCAAACGCTAATAGTTTGGTTTAATAGACAAAAAAAATACTCCTTAATTGGAGAACACAATTTATTAAAATCATCAACTAACTCATTTTCCGCATTAGTATTAGGATTAAAAAAAATATCAAGTGGTATGATTATAGGAAATATTATATCATTGATAATTACAATGATATTTAATTTTCATGATTTTATATCATCAACTAATTTTAATAAAATTAACATAAAATCAACCTACAATAATTTCAAAAAATACATTGTTTTTTTTAAATACTCAACATTCTCTAANTTATTTAACTCTTTATCAAATATTGGAATGACAGCTTTAATAGCNNTATTCTTTGGANTNAAGGTTGCNGGATNTTACTTTTTAGCAGAAAGAATAATATCAATTCCCATATCAATATTAACTAGTTCTGTTTCTCAAGTATATTTTCAGGANGCAAGTTTATTATACCACAATAATAAAAAAGCATTANTNNTNTTGACNAATGATATTCAAAAGAAAATATTCATATTTCTTTTTCCTTTTCTTTTGATTCTAAGTTTATGGGGNGANNATNTATTTTCATTATTTGGAAATGANTGGTCAGAATCAGGGTTAATAATAAAATATTTTTCTATTTTTATTTTNTTCAAAAATATATATTCNCCAATTAGTACNATTGGTGATATCNTAAAAAAACAAAAATTATTATTAATGTTTAATGTNAGTTTNTTTNTATTTCAAGTTAGTTCATTTTATTTTTTAAAAGAACTTGGAAATATNAACNATGCACTTTTACTTTCTTCATCAATTGGTGCCNNTCATTATATTATTTTAAGTACTTATATGAAAAGAAAAATTATANNTAATGATTAAAAATANCATNAAANATATTTTACTATTNTTTGANGANAATTTATTTCGCTGGATTGTAAAATTANNTTATCCAGANTATANAAGACCTAGAAAAGGGTATTGCTATAACTTTGAAATTATTAGACGATATTTTTTTATGCAAAAAATATTAAGATTTAATGGTTCCGTTCCATGGCCAGTTGACTTTAGAAGNAAAATATTGGGTNATAAATATATTCGCAAAGGCATTATGTGCGATCCAGGCGATAATATAGGTATTTATATAAATGCTTTCGGAGGACTCATTATTGGAGATAATGTAAATATTGGACAAAATACAACTATTACAACTACAAACCATAATATTTATGACCATAGAAAAACTGGTGACAAAAAAGGAGTAATTATTGGAAACAATGTATGGATNGGAGCTAACTGCTCAATTGTAGCTGGAGTAAAAATAGGAAATAATGTCACAATTGGGGCGGGCTGTACAATTAGAAATAATATTCCATCAAATTCAATAGTTATCCACAAAGAAAATCAACTAAAAACAATCAAGAAGAAAAAATATAAATGGAATTACAAACAAGAAAAATTAATTTGATAAAATTCGAACCAGTTTTTTTACTAAATTGTAATACCTAGTACAAAATATAAACTATATAATTATGAAAAAAACATTACTTTTAATTACTCTATTAGTATTCTCACTATCTTTTTCTCAAGTTAATAATAAAAATATACAAACTTGGACTGAGTCTAATAATACAANTATCACAAANACAAATAATTCTCAATTAGGAGGAGATGAATTTACAGTTTGGGAAAATGACTTCTCTGATCAAACATTGCCAAATATATCAATTGAAAATGTTGGAGGCTATGGNGATTGGATTTGGTCAACNGAATCTACTCNAGGTCAGTGGGGAGCTAATGCAGGACTAATTGAATCACCAACTGTNGACAATGGATTTATGTTAATCGATGCAGATTGGTTTAATACCTACCCTAACAATGGAGTGGAAGACGGGGCTGTTGGAGAAAATGCAATAAATTCTAGTTTTACAATTGGACCAATTGATCTTTCAAGCTCTGAAACNAGTGCTTTAGTGCTACAATTCTACTCTTATTANAGAATTTGTTGTTTTGCTGCTGGAAATGGAGCTAACGATATGAATGTATATATAAGCACAGACAACGGNGTNACATTTGAAGACTTAAATTATATNGAAGGANATATTTACGAAACTAATGTAGGAACTCAAANATTAAGNCAANTTCCATTAGGAGCATATGCTCCTAATGTTGAAAATGTTTACTTTAAGTTTGAATGGATTGGAACTCATTACTTTTGGATGATTGATGATATGTCAATAATACAACAACCTGCATATGACTTAAAAATGTTATCAGCATGGTTAACAATGGAAGACCCAGCTAATATAGAGTACTATGCAATTCCAGAAAGTCAAATGCCTAACGAAATGTTATTTGGAGCTGAAATATATAATTATGGCTATAATGATGAAACTAATGTTCTATTAAGTGGAGCTATTGATGGNACAGCATTAAGTACAAGTANAACATATGAATTAGTTGANTCTGATTCAACTAGATTAATTGAAACTGATTTTTTTGATATTAGNTCACTTACAGAGGGNACTTACTCATTTACAAANACNNTTGAATCANGNGGNGATGACGTTTTAATTGAAGATAANACATTNTCAAGAGANTTTATGATAACAGAAAATGAATATAAGCTAGATGGTTTATATGANACATTCGACTATTTNGGTACCGGTTGGCCCTTTGGTGAAGATAATGCTGATGGTGTTAGATTTGCAAATTACTTTGATATAAAAGAAACTGCAACTTTANCCTCAGCNAGAATTGGTCTCTATTTAAATTCTTTTGATACAAGCTTAGGAACATTTGAAACAACTTCTGGAGGAGAAGTNATTTTCTATTTATGTGATACAACTGGAATTCTTGATCCAGCAGTAGAATCACTAGACATGAATCTTGGAGGAGTTATATGGGAAAGTGATTATATTATGATACAAGAATGGATGGTAGATGAAGGTTTTGTAAGCGTAGAAATTCCAGAAATTGAATTAAATCCAAACGCATATTTCTTAGTTGCAGAACTGTATAGTAATGGATTAAATAATGATATAATTATATATGATGATACATCAGTCCCTCAACCATGGTTCGCATCTATGTACTGGAGCCCAGGNGATGAAACATGGTATTCAAATGGTAATGCTCTTGCAATTCACATGGGGATAAACGGATTAAATTATGCAAATATTAATGAAGAAAATTNNNTANGTGGAATTGAATTATATCCAAATCCAACAAATGATTTAATNAATATTTCTAGNGCAGAGTTATTAAANGGTAAGACAATTATTTCTATTTATAATATTTTAGGAGAGATTATTAAAACATGGGACTTTAATAATTTTGGTGTTTATAAATCNATTAGTATTGACAACTTAGACACAGGAAATTACATTTTAGAAATCTCTAATAATGAAAAATTATATATCGAAAAAATTGTTAANAAATAAAACTAATATTTTAAAATATAACATAAAAAAACCCTCGAAATTATCGAGGGTTTTTTTTAGANCTTAATANTACAATTATGAATGAAAATAATCTTCTGGATTTCTTACTAAAAAATCTATTTCTTCATCAACAAGGCGAGAAATAAAATCACGTATTTCATCAATTCTNTCATCNTTTGCACCTTCAATAGATACTAAATAATCTAAAGCTTTATTAATAGTTTTTTCATANTCAACAATTGTTTCTTTTTCTTTTGAAACACGAATCTTATTTAAAATTTCATCCATAATTTAGATAAATAAATTATACTAATTGATATTGTACTAATATAAAAATAATTATTTATTTTTTGATTTAAAAGACCAGTNAACATTAAATTCACAAACACATATACCGTCCTTATTATAACCTTTTGATTTAGTTTTTACAACAACACCATTTCCTGANTTTATTGCCTTTTGTATAGAAGATGAAATTTTTTCTCCATCATCACAAANAAATTTTATTTTACCAGTAGCTTTTTTATAAAAATGAGATTCCATTTTAANAACTAACATTGAGATTTTTNCATCTTTAGAATTTGTATGAAGTAAGCCTAAAATACCAGTGGAAAATTCACCTGCCATTGCAAGTACAGCAAAATAAATTGAATTAAAAGGNTTTTTATTCCAAAAAGAAAAGGGGACTGAAACAATTGCTTTTCTTGGNGATATTTTNTGAATTTTTAGGCCTGCTATATAAGCAAGAGGAAGCTTNAAAATTAAAAAAAATCTAAACTTCCANCTTGTTATACTAANTATAAATTTATTTATTCTTTTNTTCTCTTTTGTCATTTTTAAAAGTTNATTNAAAAAAAAGACTTTTTTGAATCATCAATTTTGATTACTTTAGTGCTGTTCTTTAATTTAACATAAATAGTTGTAATTCCTTGAAAAAAACACAAGAAAAAAACATAACATTTGAAGATTTTAAAAAGTCTATACTAAAGGACTATAAAATCGCTTGCGAAAGCCGAGAAGCTAGTCTTTTAGGAAGAAAAGAAGTTTTAACAGGAAAGGCTAAATTTGGAATTTTTGGGGATGGAAAAGAACTAGCACAATTAGCAATGGCTAGAGTATTTAAACATGGAGATTTTAGATCCGGATACTACAGGGATCAAACTTTTATGTTAGCAAAAGGTATTACTACATTAGAATCTTTTTTTGCTCAACTCTTTGCAGACCCATCGATAGAAAACGAGCCAGCTTCTGCAGGTAGACAAATGAATAGTCACTTTGCTACTAGATTTATTGATAAAGATGGGAATTGGAAGAATTTAACGAAAGATTATAATTCATCAGCTGATTTATCTCCCACTGCGTCTCAAATGCCTCGCCTTCTAGGTTTAGCTCAAGCATCTAAAATCTACAGGGATCATGTAAGTAACAGTAACTTCAGTATAAATGGGGATGAAATTGCATTTGGAACAATTGGAAATGCAAGCACATCAGAGGGTATTTTTTTTGAAACAATAAATGCTGCAGGTGTTATTCAAGTACCAATGATATTATCAATTTGGGACGATGATTGGGGAATATCAGTTCCCAGCAAATACCATACAACTAAAGAAAGTATTTCTGATTTACTTAAAGGCTTCCAAAGAACAAAACAAAAAAAGGGATTTGCAATATTTAAGGCTAAAGGATGGGATTTAAAAGAATTATATGAAGTTTACCACAAAGCTGAAATTATTGCAAGAAAAGAACATACACCTGTTATTATTCATGTAACAGAAATGACTCAACCACAAGGGCATTCAACATCTGGCTCTCACGAAAGATATAAAAGCAAAGAAAGATTAAACTGGGAAAAAGAATTTGACTGTTTAAAAAAAATGCGAGAATATTTAATTTCAATGAATTATGCAGACGAAAAAGAGTTAATGGTAATTGAAAAAAATGCAAAAAATAAAGTTATTGAAGCAAAAAATAAAGCATGGAAACAATATCTTAACCCCATAATTAATGAAAAAAATAAAACATTAGATATTTTAAGTAATATTAAAAATATAAATTCTAGTAAAATTAATTCTTTGATAAGTGACTTAAGGGTCATAAATAATCCTACAAGAAGAGACATTATTTCAATATGTAAAAAAGCAATTAGATTAAGCCGCAAGGAAAAAAATAAGGCCTTAATTGATTGGACAAATCTAATTTTGAAAGAAAATACTAAAAGATATAATTCTTATTTATATAGTGAGTCAAATAATAATATCAATAACATTAGTAACATAGATGCTATCTATGAAAACGAAGAAATGGTTGATGGAAGAATTATTTTAAGAGAAAATTTTGATAAACTACTTAGTAAAAATAAATCTATTTTAATCTTTGGCGAAGATTGTGGAAATATTGGCGATGTGAACCAAGGACTTGAGGGTTTGCAAAAAAAATATGGAGAACACAGAGTTTTTGATACCGGAATAAGAGAAGCAACAATAATTGGACAAGGAATTGGAATGGCTTTAAGAGGACTTAGGCCGATTGCTGAAATTCAATATTTGGATTATCTACTTTACGCTATACAAATACTAAGTGATGATCTAGCAACACTAGAATACAGAACTTTTGGCGGACAAAAATCGCCATTAATAATTAGAACTAGAGGGCATCGTTTAGAAGGAATTTGGCATTCAGGATCTCCAATGGGAGGTATTATAAATCTTTTGAGAGGAATAAATATTTTGGTTCCTAGAAATATGCTTAAAGCTGCAGGCTTTTATAACGCTCTTCTTCAAAGTGATGAGCCAGGCTTAGTAATTGAATGTTTAAATGGCTATAGACTTAAAGAAAAAATGCCTAAAAATCTTGGAGAATTCACTACACCAATTGGGAAAATAGAAGTTATTAAACCTGGCGANGATATTACCATTGTAACATACGGCTCATGTTGTAGAATTGCTCAAGAAGCAGCTATTGAATTAGATTTAATGGGAATTTCAATTGAAATAATTGATATTCAATCCCTTATTCCTTTTGATTTAGACTCTGAAATTTCTTATAGTCTATCAAAAACAAATAGAGTAATATTTTTTGATGAAGATGTTACTGGCGGCGCTTCAGCATACATGATGCAAAAAGTTTTAGAAGAACAAAGTGCATATAAATATTTAGATAGCGCACCCAAAACTGTAACTAGTAAAGATCATAGACCTGCTTATGGTGACGATGGAGATTATTTTTCAAAATCAAATAAAGATGATTTAGTCGATAAATGCTACGAACTCATGCATGAATTTGACCCTAAAGAATTCCCAAATATTTATGAAGACAACTGAGGAGGAAAGTTTTTATAATAATTTAGAAAAAATGGATATAAATAATATCCTTCAAAGTATAAACACTGAAGATAAAAAAGTNGCATTGAGTATTGAAAAATCAATACCAGAATTATCTTTTTTATCCAATTTAGTNTANACTAAACTTAAAAATGGAGGAAGATTATTTTATATAGGATCAGGAACAAGCGGAAGATTAGGTATTCTTGATGCATCGGAATGTCCACCAACTTTTGGGGTAAATAATAATATNGTAATTGGTATAATTGCTGGAGGAGACTCAGCAATAAGAAATGCAATTGAATTTGCGGAAGATTGTACAGAAAGTGCATGGAAAGACTTACAACATTATAAAATTTCAAAAAAAGATATTGTAATTGGAATAAGCGCATCTGGCACCACTCCTTATGTTATTGGTGGGCTTCTAAAATGTATTCAAAATGAAGTTAGTACTGGTATAATAACCTGTAATCCAAATACCAAATTAAAACAAAAAGTAAATTGCTGTGTTGAGCTAGTCGTTGGACCAGAATTTATTACGGGAAGTACCAGAATGAAAGCGGGAACAGCACAAAAAATGGCTTTAAACATGATAACAACATCGGTAATGATAAAATTAGGACATGTTTTAGATAATAAAATGGTNGANATGAAGTTATCTAATAAGAAATTAAAAAAAAGAGCCATTAAAATTATTTCAAACAAATTTAAAATCAACGAAGTTAAAGCGGAGAGTCTTTTAAATAAATATGGTAGCGTAAGGAAAGTTATTAATAAACTGAAATAAATGAATAAAACTAAACTTAGAAAAGGATTACAGATAATNGCATTTTTTCTTCCATTTTATATGGGACCAGCCTTTTTCGTTTTTGGAAATAATCATAAATACGAACTTGCACTAAAAATAATTGGTGGATCTATGATGATAATAGCAATTATAGGAACTATGATTGGTTTAAAAAAAATTTTAGATTCTATCTTTGATAAAAAATAATTATCTACAATAAACATACTCAGATTCACTTGATCTACTTTTATCAAAAGNATAACCTAATCCAGTAAAATCTCTAAGTTTCTCTATTTTATCTAATTTATTTTTTGTGATGTACTCTACCATAGATCCTCTTGCTCTCTTGGCAAAAAAACTTACAACTTTAAACTTACCTTTTTTTTCGTCTAAAAAAACTGGCGTTATAATTTTATTATTTATATTTTTTGAATTTATAGATTTATAATACTCATTTGAGGCTAAATTGACGAGAATAGTATTTTCATTTAAATCATCTTTTAGATATTCATTTATTTTATTACCCCAAAATTTATACAAATTATTGCCGTTAGAATTAATTAGTTTAGTTCCCATTTCAAGTCGATATGGTTGGATTAAATCAAAAGGTTTTAANAAACCATATAATCCAGATAAAATACGTACATGTTTTTGCAGAAAATTTAATTCTGTAGAAGTCATACATTCTATATTTATGTTCTTATAAACATCACCCTCAAAACAACTAATCGCAGGATAAGAGTTTTTATTATTGTGATTAATATCCCATTTTTTATATCTATTATAATTCAATTCAGATAAAGACGGGCTCAATTTCATTAATGACNAAATATCTGATTTATTTAAAGAAAGTAAATTATTAATTAAGTCTTGGCTTTCATTTAAAAAAAATGGAATAGTTTCTTTTTCAATATTTACTTTCTTTTCAAAATTTAACCTTTTTGCAGGTGATAATATAATTAATAACATAGTAATAATTTAAGGTTGAAAATCTGTGTTTTGTATAAAATCATGATCTGACAATGTTAATAAAAATGCTTTTAAATTATTTTTTTCTTGTTCACTTAAAACAAGGCCAGTTAACCCTGGAATGCCAAATGGATTAGAATTTACATATTTCATTAATGGATCAATAGTAGNAGAGTATACTCCTCCTGAATTGTAATGTTCAATAACTTCATCTAAAGTAACAAATCTGCCATCGTGCATATAAGGAGCTGAAAATTCTATATTTCTTAAAGTGGGAGTTTTAAAAAGACCGATATCATTAGGATCACCTGTTACTTCATATAGACCAAGGTCAGAAAAAATTTCATCTAAACCATTATTATGGAAAATGTTATCCATAAAGTTAATACCTCCATGACAATGAAAACAATCTCCTCTTTCAGTAAAAAAAATATTTAAACCATCTAANTCTTCNTCTGTAAAGATCACCTCTCCTCTTAACCATTTATCATACCTAGAGTTAGATGAAATTAATGTTCTTTCAAATTGAGCTAAAGCTTTTTTTACTTGAGTAGAATCAATTTCACATTCTCCAAAAGCATNAAAAAATAATTCGACATATTCCTGATCAGATGACAATCTAGTTACAATACTAGTCCAATCTAAATTACCCATTTCAAAGTGGGTAAATAACGGACGAGATATTTGATCTTCTAGAGAAGACGTACTACCATCCCAGTGAAAAAAATCATTATAACCAAGGTTGATTAATGCAGAAGAGTGCCTAAAACCTATTTGCTGATCAACACCAAAACTATATTGATTTGGGTCAGAAAAAGAATAATTCTGGATATGACATGAAGCGCAAGAAATAGAATTATCAGGGCTTAAAATTTCATCATAAAATAACTTTTTACCTAAATAAACTCCTTCAAAAGTCATTGGGTTGTCAAAAGGGATGTTCATTTCAGGAAATGCATTAGGTGTTTCTATATAATATGGAGTAGGATTATACTCAACTTGAGTATCATCTGTTGANCAAGAAAATAATATAATTATAATTATAATGTAGTTATATAATTTCATGATAAATTCTAATTTGTTTCAATAGAAAAAACATCATTTAAATTATTAAAAATGTTTTGCTGAGCGGCTTCATTTTGCATGATACCTGAACCATATTCTTCAAAGCTATAAATAGGATTATTATAAAAATTATTAATATTCAAATCTACATATACAGTACTAAAATTAGTTTCATTAATAATAAATTCATAATCAAATGAATAATCAATTCCATTTAAAGACCCTGTATGAGTATTATAAAATTGTTCTTCTTGATTGGAGTTATAATACTTTCCTTCTAATTTTAGATAATGATAACCCCCTCCAATAATATCAGGCCAGAACATTAAATTATGAAAATTATCGGATTCATTTAAATATAAATTAGATGAATTTTCAGCACCAGAAAAGCCGAAAGTAAACGAAATACTTGTACAAAAAGAGGGCAAAGATATATTTTCTAGAATTGAACTATCAAGATTATCTAAATTTACAAAATGATATTTTGGAAGCGATACAGTCTCACCATTTTCACAATGAAATTTTATATCAGAAACAACATATAATAACCTTTGAATAGAGTAAGTTTCCTGAGAGCTATTAGTATAAATTAATGAATTCAACTCTAAATTTTCTTCATCAATAAAATGTCTGAACTCTAAACTAATCTTTATTTTGTCTTCTGTGTCACAAGAATTAAAAAAAGTAAAAAATATAAATAAAGCAAAAAAGTATTTCATAAAGCGAAAAATTATATATAAAAATAACCTATTTTTATTGAAACATAAATTTTTACACCAAGTGAAAAAAAATATTATACTATTATTATTTTTAATTGGAATTAACTTCACAGAAGCTCAAAGTATAATTTCACAAACTTTAAACCATCATTTAGAAAATTCAAAAAAAAATGAATTTATACCCATTATTATCCAAGTAAAAAGCAAAATAAATTTAGCTGAAATAAAGAATGAATTTATTAAAAATAATATTCCAGTTAAAAAAAGAGCTAGTATTCTTGCTAAAAGGTTACAGGAATCGGCTAAAGATTCTCAAAAAGAAATTTTGAACACTATAATAAATTCTTATAAATATAAAAACCTTCATTCATTTTGGGCTACAAATGCAATTTATGTTGAAATAAATAAAGAATATATTTTTGAACTATCAAAAAATAAAGACATTATAAATATAGATTTAGAAATTGGACTAATACAAAAAATTGATTCCCAATCAAATCAAACTAATAATTCCTTATTCAATGAAAATAATGTAGAACCTGGAATAGAAGCTATTAATGTTAGGCCATTATGGGAAATGGGCTATACTGGAAGAGGACGATTAGTTTTTAACTACGACACAGGAGTCTCACCAAATCATCCTTCATTTTCAAATAGATTTTTTGCAAACTTTTACCCAATTAGCCAATGCTGGGATGGATATTTTAGCCCTACACCTAACGGCTTAAATGACCATGGAACCCATACTTTAGGAATAATGTGTGGATTAGTTGATGAGACAAATGATACAATTGGAGCAGCATTTGAAGCGTACTGGATAGCTAATGATTTTGTGACGTCTACAGTTGAAGAACTTCCTCCAGTTGTTGATATGATAACATCTTTCGAATGGGCCTTTAATCCAGATGGAGATCTATCTACAGATTATGATGTGCCAGATGTAATCAATAATTCTTGGAGGTGGTATAACCCCATAGATACAGAACAATGTGAGGGCTATGTAGTTGATTTAATGAATGCAATTGAAACAGCGGGAATAGGAAATATCTTTTCAGCTGGAAATGATGGACCTAATAATGAAGGTGTTAAGGCCCCTCAAAGAATAAATTCAGGTCTAGTAAATACGTTTTGCGTTGCAAGCTTAAATGCAAATGATGAAAATTTAAATATTAGCACTTTTTCTACACGCGGACCTACCCAGTGCCCAACAGAGTTCGGGGGCTCATTAGAAATATATCCAGAAGTAGCTGCTCCTGGACAAAGTATTAGATCAGCCTCAGGGGATGATGGTTTTGATGTAAAGTCTGGTACTTCAATGGCTGCTCCTCATGTTACAGGAGCTTTTTTACTTCTCAAAGAAGCTTTTCCATACTTAAGCGGAGAAGAAATATTATTGGCACTATACTTCACTGCAACAGATTTAGGTGTAGAGGGAGAAGATAACGTTTTTGGAATGGGCATAATAGACGCATATGCAGCATTTAATTATTTAAGCATAAATAATACTCCAGTAGATCCAAATGGTGTAGAAGATATTGTTATTTTAGAAATTGAAAATATACCAAATGAGATTACATGTGAAGAATCATTTACTCCAAATTTAATTTTAAAAAACACTGGTAATAACTCAGTAAATGGATTTAATGTTTTCATTTCATCAGAAACAATAAACATTGGGCCTATTATAATTGACGAAGTAATTAATCCAGACAATGAACTAAATATTAATCTTCCAACTATTGAAAATTATAATTTCGGAGACAATGAAATAATATTTAAAGTTGAAACAATAGAAGAAATTATTGAATATGACTACCATAATAATCAAAAAATGGTACGTTTTAAATATAAACCATCATTTAATATACCTTACTCTGAAAATTTCGAAGATGGAATAAATACAAATATTTGGCATATTTTTAATGATGATTTCGACAGAACATGGACAACAATTAATACATCTGGAATCAATGGAAGCGAGATTTCTGCATATGTAAATTTATTTGGGTACAATCCAAGAAACGAACAAAAAGATGAACTAATTAGTTCAGCAATTAATATAGAAAATAATGTTTCATTAAGCTTTAAAACTGCTTACCAAAAATATAATAACTCTTCTAAGCAAGATACACTTCAAATATACTTATCAAATAATTGTGGACAATCCTTTGACTATTTAATTTATGAAAAGGGAGGAGAAAATTTGGAAACATTTAATGAAATTACAGAGGATTTTATTCCAAATGAAAGTTCACATTGGAGACAAGAAATATTAGATATAAGTGGCTTTCAAAATCAAAAGATATTACTAAAATTTGTTACTACAAACCTAAGAGGAAATAATATATTTATTGATGACATATTATTATCTAATGACTTAACTGAATTAAACACTCTTGATGATTATATTAAAATATTTCCAAATCCAACATCAAATTTATTTACAATAAGTTGTAATGATTGTATAAATAAAAATATGATTATAAAAGATATTTTAGGAAAAATTATTATGAAGGAAAAAATTAATTCTAATAATCAAAGTATAAATTTAAATGGTCAAAAAGAAGGTATCTATTTTCTAATGATCGAAAATACTGAAAATATAATCCCATTGATAAAAATTTAAATCTAATCTAAAGGTACCAAAGTTCCTTTTACACTTACTTCAATTACCTCAGCTATATTATCAACAAACATCTTAGGAACTTTAATATCAAAATCATTTAATCTTATTAAGAATTGACTTGAAAAAACTATTTCATCATTTTTAAGTACTAAATCAGTCTCTATAATTATGTTTTTTTCAATACCATGAATTAATATCACACCTTCGTTTGATATAGATTGCATTTTATTGGATGGGCTTGATTGATTATCAATATTTCCTTTAAAAATAGATAATGGATATAGGTGAGACTCTAAATAACTTTCATTAAAATGTTGCTGCATTAAAGATGATGGAAAAATAAATGAATTTATAGGTATTCTAAAAAAAAATTCATTGGAAGAGAAATCTACAACACCTTGTAAATTAGAGGATTCAGCCTTGATATCTTCAATAGGCGCAGATGAAAAAAAAGTTACAGTAGAATTATCTACTGTATATTTTTGTGAAAACAAAAAAATTGGAACAACAACTAAAATTAAAATTTTTTTCATTTTAAAATAAATTCTCTGCTAATATTAAAACCAAAATGAATTCCTCCATTCATCCAAGATTCATTGGTTTCGGTTAAAAAACCAACTTCATACATAGAAAGAGAATTAGTGCAATGCAGTTGAAAAATATGCCCACCTGTTTCTATGTCAAATCCTATTGAAAAAGAATTATATGTATGATCAATATTATTATTTAAATTATAATGATACTCAGCATTTATAGCAACTAAGTTAGAAAACTTATATCTCATTCCCGTACCAACTAAAAATAAATTATTATTGTGAGATTTTTTCTCTACCATATTTTTATGAATAAAGGTTGGCATCAACTGAAAAGATATTTTTGAATTTAATCTTTTAGCAACTAAAATTTGATTACAATAATTTAATCTACCGGAAAAGGGATAATTTTCTTGGGTCATTTTAATACTTTCAATCGAAATTGAAGAAAAATATACAATTGAAATTGGAATATTTTTTGACTGTTTAATTAAAGAATATTTTAAAAATCCATCGTAGTTTTTTTTATAACTACTCCTACCTAATCCAATCATCAATTTATTAGATATACCATATTCCAAACCAACTCTAATTGTAGCTTGATCTAAACCAAAAAGTTCATACAATCCACTAGATACCGGACCAAATCTATGAGATATTCTTAAATCCAATGCCCCAGCCTTGTAAATATCAACTGAATGAGAGTTTACAATTCGAGTAGAAAAAAAAGTTCTGACTAAATCATTAGTTGAATAGTCAATTGGATTCAACAAAGACTCCAAATTATCTTGAGAAAAGCTATAAGAAGATATAAGTAGTAATAAACTATAAAGGCATTTCATTTTCATACCAACTTTCCATTTGATTAATTTCACATTCTGTTAAATCTATTGAGCTAGAGGGTGGCATTAAGTCACTGTTTATTTGAAAAAAAACATTTTCAATATAAATAACTAAGTTATCATAATCTTCTAATATAATACCATTTGTTGTACCTGATGAATGACAAGAAACACACTTTGTATCTACAATTTGTCGTACTGCAGATAAATAAGTTACATCATCTGTATTACAGTCATTATTTGAAAAAGCATCTTCTTCATTAGAGTTAGTACAACTTGCTAAAAATATTGTCAAAAAGAATATAAAAAAATATTTATTCATTAGTCTTTAGTTTTTTCAATTATATAATCAATAATCTTATCCATGAGGTGAAGTCTATCTTTACCATAAACATTATGTGCATGACCAGGGTAAACAAAAAAATCAACTTTTTTATTTTGATTTATACATTCTTTTAAAAATGCTAAAGTATGGTGTAAAACAACAACATCATCCTCTAATCCATGAATTAATAATAAAGGATCCTCTAAATTATCTACATGATTTAATAAACTAGAATTATAATATCCTTCGCTATTTTGCTGAGGGGTATTCATATATCTCTCAGTATACATGATTTCATAAAAACTCCAATCAATTACTGGTCCACCCGCAACCGCACAAGTAAATTTATTCGGATGGTTTAACAACATATTGGTTGCCATATAACCTCCATAACTCCAACCATAAATTGCAACTTTTTTAGAATCAACATATTCCAGAGAATTCAAATAATTATAACCTAAAATTTGGTCTTTCATTTCTATCTCCCCTAGCTGATTATATATAATTTGCTCAAAATCCCGTCCTCTATTTTCAGAACCTCTACCATCAATAGTGAATATTAAAAAATCTTGATCTGCTAAATAATCCATCCATAAAGGAGTATTCGATCTCCAAGAATTCGTAATTAACTGTACCATTGGACCATTATACACATATATTAAAACTGGATATTTTTTATTTCGATTAAAATTTTTTGGTTTAACTAATCTACAATTAAGAAAATTACCATCTTCTGATTGTAATTGAAATAATTCAATGTCAGCTGACTTATAGTTTGTAAATGGATCATTTGATTCATTAATTACAGCAATCGAATTTCCGACATTATCAATTATTTGTTGTATTCCAGGTGTTTTTAAATTTGAAAATTCATCAATAAAAAAATTTCCTGATGGACTTATTTGTAAATAATGATATCCTGGAAATTTATTAGTTATTTTTTGTTGTGTTTTATCAGAAATGGAGTAACTATATAAATTAACATCTAATCCATCAGAAGAAAATGCTGAAAAAAAGATTTCATTATCTTTAGTACCTATATAATCTTTTACTACAATAGTACCATCTGTTAATTTTTGAAGCATTTTACCTTTATTATTATATAAATAAAAATGATCATAACCATCTCGTTCGCTTCTCCACAAGAATTGATCATCACTTAAAAAAATCATTGGATTTAAGGGCTGAATATATTTCTCATCAGATTCAGTAAATAATGTTTTAATTAATTCGCCTGAATTTGCATCATATTTATTTAATTTTAAAAAATCCTGATCTCTATTTAATAAAGCAACATAAATAAATTCTTCGGAAGGATCCCAACATATGTTTGTTAAATAATGATCCGTATTGCTTCCAGTGTTTAAATAAATGATATTTTTTTTATTTATATCAAAAATCCCAATTTGAACATAGTGAGAATTATCCCCAGACATTGGATATTTAATATTTTCAATTGTGCTAGTTGTATCAATTACTGAAATTACTGGATAATTATCGACTTTGTTTTCATCTTTTCTGTAAAATGCCATCTTATTTCCAAGTGGAGACCAAAAGGTTCCTTTATATATACCAAACTCATATCTATGAACAGCTTGACCATAAGTAATATTTTTTTCGTTTTTACTTGGATTAATTTTTACTTTTTGATTATCTGTGTTTGCTATATATAGATCACTTCCTATTGTGTAGGCAAGTGTATTTTGGTTAAAGTTATAATCTGTATTTTTAGCGTCATTAGGAAATTCTAATACAAGATTGGTATACAGACTATCTTTTATGTTTACGTGATAAATACTAGATTTATGCTGAAATTTAAAAGTTCTTTCATCTAACCATTTAATTGAAGGAATTCTTTCTAATGTATCTTTATTAATTGATTTAGATAATGATTGGTTTAGTTCATTTAAAGTGATTTCATTAAATAATTTAAATTTATTTTTTTTAGAATCATTTTTTTTAAATAAATAAATAGTTGTATCAATTCTAAAGCTATAAAAGTCCAATTTATTATTCCATTTTAAATCCTCTACTCTATCAGGGTAAAATTCCCATCTATTTAGAATAGCTTCTTCTAAAGATATTTTAGAAACTTGATTTAAATTTTCTTGAGAAAAAACAAGGGAAAATTGAATATAAAAAAAGCATAAAAAAAATTTCCTCATTAAATATTATTAAATTTTATATAAGTTAATAAAATAAAAAAACCTCACCAAAAGTGAGGTTTTTGTGGAGAATGTCGGAGTCGAACCGACGACCTCCTGCGTGCAAGGCAGGCGCTCTAGCCAGCTGAGCTAATCCCCCATATTTTATCGTAGTCTCGGGCAGACTTGAACTGCCGACCTCT
>PAZG01000013.1 GCA_002715445.1 Flavobacteriales bacterium
TGGGAACAATTATCAAATTTTCCTGGTGGTACACGAGGATATGCATATGGCGTATCAAATGAAATTTATGCTTTTGTGGGTTTTGGTAGCAATGAAAGTGGATATCCTAATGATTTCTGGAGATATGACATAATTAATAATCTTTGGGAAGAACTTGCAAATTTTCCGGATATAGGTAGAAATCATCCAGCAATGATTTTAGTAAATGATAAAGTTTATATGGGTTTAGGAAGTGTTGACGGAGAAAATTTAGGTGATTGGTGGGAATACAATATAACTCAAAATACATGGACTGAAAAAGCTAATTTTGAATTTGGCGATAGACATCATCCATTTTATTTTTCCTTAGGAGATTATCCATATGTTGGATTTGGACATGGTAATTATATAAATAATAATATCAACATATATAATGACTTTTATAAGTACAAACCTGAAGATAATGAATGGATTCAACTAAATGATTTTCCCTCTGAAGCTAGAGTAGCAGGAACACAATTTTCATTTAATAATCGTGGTTACATTTTAAGTGGAGATGGAGATGATCATGGACCTTTAGATAGTGGAGAACTATGGGAATATAATCCTATCTCTGATCAATGGACACAATTAGATTCTCATCCTGGCGAAGCAAGATGGGCACCTGGTTCATTTGTTATTGATTGCTACGTATATCTCACTTCAGGTTACGAAGGAGATACTGACACTTATTATAATGATTTAATAAGATATAAACTATCTGAAGAATGTGGTTGTACTAATTTAAATGCGTTTAATTATAATATTAATTCAACTATTGATGATGGCTCCTGTTGTTATATTTCTGGATGTACTAACTCTAATTCTATTAATTTTAATCAGGATGCATGTTTTGATGATGGCTCCTGTATACCAATTATTTTAGGTTGTGATAATATTTTAGCTAGTAATTATAATGAATTTGCAAATTTAAATTCTTCTTTTACTGGTCCTGATTATATGGATTTAGGTACAGGAAGTTATCACTATAATGATCTTTGGAATATGGTATTTGATTGTAACGAGGATGTTACTATTAAATCTATTGACTTGTTAGCTGAAACAAATTTTAACATTCAAATTGAAATAATTGATTTAAATAATAATCAAGTTTATTTACAAGAGTTTAATCTAATAACAGGGTTAAATCAAATAGAATTAAATGCAGAAATTTCTGCTGGAGAAGACTATCAAATTGGTATTATTGGTGAAAATCAAGGCCTTTATAGAAATAATAATATTAGTTCAGATGTTTTTCCTATAAACCTCTTAGATATTATTGAAATAAATTCAAATACAACAGATAGCCCTCTAGACTATTACTATTATTTTTATAATTGGCAATTAGAAATAAATTGTGAAAATATTTTGGGTTGTACAGATCAAAATGCATGTAACTATAATGAAAATGCTACAGATGATGACGGTACATGTCAATTTTCTGGTGATGATTGTATTATTCCGGGAAGTATAGGTCCAGATATTGAATATGGTTTATGGAACGAAAATTGTGAATGTATTTTTGATAATTCTAATTTAAATTCACATATTGAATCAAACAAGATTATAAGAAAATTAGATATTTTAGGTAGAAATACTAATATGATGAATAAAATAATATTTGAATTAAACAGTAATGGGTTAGTTGAAAAAAAATTATTTATTGAATAAATAATTTACATCATACTAAATTTCTTTTCTAAATCTTCTACATAAACTCTAAACGTTTTATCTGTATCAGAAAGATTGTTAACAGTTTTACAAGCATGTAAAACTGTTGCATGGTCTTTTTCACCACATTGAGCACCTATATTAGCTAATGAAGATTTTGTTAATTGTTTAGAGAAATACATTGCTAATTGTCTAGCTTGAACAATATTTCTTTTTCTAGTTTTTGATTTTAACGAATCTATATTTAAGTCAAAATAATCACAAACAACTTTTTGAATATAATCAATAGAAACCTCCCTTGTTGTACTTTTAACAAATCTATCTATCATATTTTTCGCAAGAGTTAAACTAATCTCTTTTTTATTTAAAGAAGATTGTGCTAGTAATGAAATTAATGCACCTTCTAATTCTCTTATATTAGTAGAAATACTATATGCTAAATATTCAATTACATCATTTGGTATTTCAATACCATCTTTATATAATTTATTTTTTAATATAGCAATTCTAGTCTCAAGTTCAGGTTGTTGTAAATCAGCAGATAAACCCCACATGAATCTTGAAAGAAGCCTTTGTTCAACACCACTCATGTCAACTGGAGCTCTATCAGATGTTAATATAATTTGTTTATTATGTTGATGTAAATGATTGAATATATGGAAGAATATATCTTGAGTTTTTTCTTTAGCAGCAAAAAACTGAATGTCGTCAATAATTAGAACATCAATAAGTTGATAAAAATGAACAAAATCATTTCTTGTATTATTTCTAATCGCTTCTATGAATTGTTGTGTAAATTTTTCCGCAGATACGTATAAAACTGTTTTTTCTGGGTGTTTTTGTTTTATCTCGAGTCCAATTGCATTAGCAAGGTGAGTTTTTCCTAAACCAACTCCTCCATATATCAATAAAGGGTTAAATGATGTGCCCGCGGGATTTTCTGCAACTGCATAGCCAGCAGATCTAGCTAATCTATTACAGTCACCTTCAATAAAATTCTCAAAAGTATAATTTAAACTTAATTGAGAATCAATTTTTAATTTTTGTAAACCTGGAACAATAAAAGGATTTTTTATTTCTTCATTTATAACTTCAGGTGGTAAATTAAGATTTATATTTTGATTATTTTTTTTATTAATACTTGGAACTTTAATTGTATAAGGAACGTTATTTCCGTTTGTATTTTCCATCATAATACTGTAGACAAGTTTAGATTCTGAACCAAGTTCTTTTCTTACAGCACTTTTTAATAAAT
This sequence comes from Flavobacteriales bacterium, assembly GCA_002715445.1. Taxonomy (GTDB): domain Bacteria; phylum Bacteroidota; class Bacteroidia; order Flavobacteriales; family TMED113; genus TMED113. The sequence goes on from PAZG01000013.1 coordinate 2,945, forward strand.
CTATGTAATGTTCTTCTATCCATTCGTAAAAAAATTTACTTGGTACTTGAATTGTAAGAACTTTATCTTTAATCTTTATAGGTTTAATTGGAATAAACCATGTGTTAAAACTTTCCTTGTTAATGTTGTCTTTAATATAGTTTAGACAACTTTCCCATACTTCATTTGCATTTTTTTTCATTAAAAATTATATAGTTTATTGGGGTTAAACCTACTTAAACTTGTAAATAGTTTCAAGTACGTAAATGTGAAAAAAAATCGTTAAAAAAAAAACTTTTTTGCTATTGTTTTTTAATTTTTTTCGTTTTATTTTATAATTAAATTTTGATTTAACTGTAAATACCTGATTTTCAAAAAAATATGACTTTTATTAAAAGATTATAGTAATTTTAAATTCTTTATAATATATAATTCATCATTACCAACATGCTTTTTTTTAAAATTAAGTTTATTTATAGTATTTAAATTTGGAGCTTTAATTCCACTTTTTAATTCTTTAATACACGAAAAGTATCTTATTTCATCCCATAAATTATTTTCTATAAAACTATTTATTATTTTGGATCCTCCTTCTATGATAATTGAATTTATTTTATTCTTGTATAATTTTCTCATAAGATTAAATAAAAATTTATTGTCATAGAAATCAAGAATAATATGTTTATTATTAATTTTTTTGTTTTTTAAATGAGAAATAATAATATTTTCTGACTCTCCATTAAATACATTTAGATTCTTAGGAAGATCTAAATTTTTATTCAATATTATTCTTTTTGGATTTTTAGCATTTAATCTCCTTACTGTAAGAAATGGATTGTCATAAATTAATGTATTTTTCCCAACCATTATTGCATCTTCTTTAGATCTCCAAACATGATTTAAATCATGGCTTTCTTTACAAGAAATTTTTGTTATACCTTTTTTATAATTTTCTCCATTTATATAACCGTCCTTTGATTGAGCCCATTTTAATATTATAAAAGGTCTTTTATATATATTTCTTATGAAAAATCTATGATTTAATTCTTTACATTCTTTTTCACAAACTCCTAAAATAACTTGACAATTCTGTTTTAATTTTTCAATTCCTGATCCACAAACTAAATGAAAAGGATCTTCTGTTCCTATAACCACTTTCTTTATTTTATGTTTTAATATTAAATCAGCGCAAGGGGGAGTAATATTATGATGAGAACAAGGTTCCAAATTAACATAAAGTGTAGAATTTTTTAATTTGCTTTTATCTTTTACGTTCTTAATTGCATTAAATTCAGCATGATGATCACCATATTTTATATGATATCCTGAGCCAATTATTTTATTTTCATGTATAATTATACAACCAACCATTGGATTTGGGTAAACATTATTAGAACCTTTTTTAGCAAGTTCAATACATTTAAGCATTATTTTTTCATCAAAATTCATTATTCAAAAATACATTTTAATTATGTAAATTGAATTTATGGTTACCATAAATGATTTAGAAAAAAAATTTAAGGAAATATTAATATATATATATTCTGAAAGAGAAATTAAGAGCATTTTTAAATTATTGATTTTAGATATATATAAAATTGATTCAGTAAAATACATATTAATAAAAAATGATATTGTTAATGATAACAAGAAAAAAATTATTTTAAACTATTTAAATAGATTAAATAATTATGAACCTGTTCAGTATATAATAGGTTATACAAATTTTTTAAATCATAAAATTATGGTTAATCAAAATGTTTTAATACCAAGAAATGAGACTGAAGAATTAGTGCTTTGGTGTAAGTCATTTATAAATAAAAGTAAAAAAATACTTGAATTAGGAACTGGAAGTGGTTGCATTGCTATTTCTTTAGCTCAAAACAATTTTGTAACTGCATTGGACAATAATTTAGAAAGTCTAGAATTAGCTAAGTTAAATGCTAAAAAAAACAATGTAAGTGTTAATTATTTGCATGCAGATATAATGAATTTAGAAAAATCAATAAATAAATTTGACAAATACGATATACTTATTAGTAATCCCCCATATGTTTTAAAAGATGAAATAAAAAAAATACATAAAAATGTATATATGTATGAACCTAAAACAGCTATTTTTGTTAATAATAATGATCCATTAATTTACTATGATAAAATAATTTCATTTTCAAAAAAAATATTTAATAATAATGGTTTAATATTTTTTGAAATAAATGAAAAATTTTCTAATGAAATTTATTTTTTACTAAAAAAAAATAGTTTTAAAAATATAGAAGTTAAAAATGATATTAATGGAAAAAAAAGAATGGTTAAAGCAAACTTTAATAAAATTTAAATAATGGAAAATATAATCAATAAAAAACCAAAATTAAATCCAGAACAAACTATACATAACTGGTTAAAAGTAGTGTCATTACATAACCCTAAAGATATTGTTTCCTTATATACAGAAGATGGCGTATTATTAGGAACATTAGCTGAAAATATAAAAAAAGGTAGAGAAAATGTAATTGATTATTTTAACGAATTTGTTAAGAAGAAACCAACAGGAAAAATTACTAGTATTTTTATTCAAGAAAACAATGATTTTGCAATTGTAGATGGAACCTATACTTTTTGCCTAAATAATAAAAATAAAGAACAATATTTACCTGCTAGATTTACATTTGTATTAAAAAATATAAATAATATTTGGATGATTGCAACCCATCACTCTTCAAAACAACCTGTTTAAATTACAATAGTGGATCCACAAAAAAAAATAGATTTACTTAGAAAAGAAATTGAAAAACATAATTACTATTATTATGTTAAAGATAAATCTATTATTACTGATTTAGAATTTGATAATTTATTAAATGAATTAATTAAATTAGAAAATAAATATCCAGAATTTTTTGATGATAATTCACCAACAAATAAAGTTGGTGGTAGTGTAGTAAATTCATTTACTAGTCACGAACATGAGTATCCTATGTTATCATTAAGTAACTCTTATAGTGAGCAAGATTTGTTGGATTTTGACAAAAGAGTAAAAAAAGAAATAGAGAACCCTGAATATGTTTGTGAATTAAAATTTGATGGTGTTTCAATAAGTTTAGAGTATATAAATGGAAAACTATCAAAAGCATTAACAAGAGGAGATGGAAAAAGAGGAGATGATGTTATTAGTAATATAAGAACAATAAAATCTATTCCTTTAAATTTATTTGGTAATTACCCAAGTAAATTTATCATAAGAGGAGAAATCTTCATAAAAAAACATGATTTTAATGAACTTAACTTATCAAGGAAAAAAAATAATTTAGATGAGTTTTCAAATCCAAGAAACACTGCCTCAGGTTCAATTAAATTACAAGATAGTAGAGAAGTTGCTAAAAGAAAATTAAGTTGTTTTTTTTATTCAATATTAAGCGATGAATTACCATTTAATAATCACTATGAAAATGTGATTCAATGTGAAAATTGGGGATTTAAAATTTCTAATGATATTTATTTATCTAAAAATATTTCTGATGTAATTAAATTAGTTAATATTATAGATAAAAAAAAGAATGAATTACCATACGAAATAGATGGAATTGTAATTAAAGTTAACTCTATAAATCATCAAAATAAATTAGGATATACATCTAAGTTTCCTAGGTGGGCTATTGCATATAAATTTAAAACACAATCAACTAAAACAAAATTAAATTCAATATCCTTTCAAGTTGGAAGAACCGGTGCAATTACTCCTGTAGCAAATTTAAAACCGGTACTTCTTAGTGGTACAATTATAAAAAGAGCATCACTACATAACTTTGATTATATTAATAAATTAGATATTAGAGTAAATGACTATGTATTTTTAGAAAAAGGAGGAGAAATTATACCCAAAATAACAGGTGTTGATTATGAAAATAGAGATAGTGATATATGTGAAAAATTTATATTTATAGATAAATGTCCGTCTTGTAATAGTAATTTAGAAAAAAAAGATGATGAAGCTAATTATTATTGTAATAATGAACATTGTCCTACAAAAGTAAAGGGTAGTATTGAGCATTTTATTAGTAGAAAAGCAATGAATATTGATGGTTTGGGTTCAGAAACAATTGATTTATTATATAAAAAAGGATTACTATTAAATATTTCTGACTTATATAAATTAAACAAAAATGAATTAATTGTATTAGAAAGATTAGGTGAGAAATCTGTTGATAATATTTTATTTGCTATTGAAGAATCTAAAAAAAATCCTTTTGAAAAAGTATTATATGCTCTAGGAATTAGACATATAGGTGAAACAGTTGCAAAAAAATTAGCACATACTTTTAAGAACATAAATATTTTAGCAAAGGCTTCATTTGATGATCTAGTTGAAACTGATGAAATAGGTGATAAAATTGCTAATAGTTTAATAAAATATTTCTCAGTAAAAAATAATTTAATAATTATTAATGAATTAATTAAATCAGGTTTATCTTTTAAAATTGTAAATAAAGAAGTTAAATCTAATATTTTAACAAACAAATTATTTGTTGTATCTGGCGTTTTTGAATCTATTAACAGAGAAAATTTAAAAAATATTATTATTGAAAATGGAGGTAAAATCACTAATTCTATTTCAAAAAAAACAAGTTATTTAGTTATAGGGAAAAATCCTGGTCCAAGTAAAATTAAAAATGCTGAAAAATTAAACGTTCAAATTATTAAAGAATATGAATTTTTTACAAAATATAAATTAAAAAATTAGATTTATGATTAAGTTAATTAAAAAATATATTTCTGATTATATAATTAAAAATAATTTAAATTCAAATTCAAGGATAAAAGTAAATAGATTATTTAGTTTTTCTCAAACAAAAAATATAGGAATTATATTTAATGGAACTAAAAAAGATAATAATATTATAATTAAACAAACAATTAAATATTTTTCAAAACTAAATATTAGTTGTGAGTCCATTGGATTTGTTAATAAAAAGAAAATGTATGAACATAATTTAACTAGTTTAAATATTGATTTTTTTAACTTAAGAGATTGTAATATTTTAGGAATACCTAAATCAAATAATATAAAATCTTTTATCAATAAAGAATTTGATCTATTAATAAATATTTCTGATGAAAATCATTTTATATATGATTATATTGTAACAAAATCAAGCTCAAAATTTAAAATAGGTCATAGCAACAATAAGTTTTATGATTTAGTTATTAAAACTGAAAATAATAAAACTGATGAACTAGTTAAAGAAATAATATTTTATTTAGAATTAATAAATTCAAACAATGAAAAATAATAAATTTATTGGTACAGGAGTAGCTCTTATTACACCGTTTGATGAATTAAATAATGTAGATTATAATTCATTAAATAAATTAATAGAAAACTCTATAAGAAATGGTGTTAACTATTTTGTTGTATTAGGTACAACTGCTGAATCAACTTCATTAAGTATAAAAGAACAAAATGATATAATCAATTTTGTAATAAAAATTGTAAATAAAAGAGTACCTATTGTTTTAGGTTTAGGAGGAAATAATACATCAAAGATATTAGAAAGAATAAATGAGATAAATTTTGATGAAATAGCTGCAATATTATCAGTTTCACCATATTACAATAAACCTACACAAGAGGGAATTTATAAACATTATAGTAAAATAGCAGAAAGATCGCCAGTTGATATAATTTTATATAATGTCCCAGGTAGAACTTCGTCAAATATTGAACCTTTAACTGTCAAAAAGTTAGCTGAAAAATATGCTAATATTATTGGTATTAAAGAAGCTTCCGGTGACTTATGCCAAAGTATGCAAATAAAAGAATACCTACCTAATGATTTCTTGATAATTTCAGGAGATGATAAAATGACATTTCCAATTATCATGCTAGGAGGTCACGGTGTAATTTCAGTGCAAGCAATGGCATTTCCCGAGATATTTTCATTAATGGTTAAACATTCTTTAAATAAGAATATAATTGAAGCAAGAAAATTACATTACAAATTATTATATAGTGTGGATATGTTTTACATTGAAGGTAATCCAACTGGAATAAAACAAGGATTATTTTTCTTAGATATAATTAAAACAAATAAACTGAGATTACCATTAGTTGAGATGTCATCAAAAAATAGTCAAATTCTAAATAAATTAATTAAAAAAACTCTAATAGATTCATAAAATATTTTATACTTTTCTTCGTTTTTTTTACGAAAAAAAATATTTTCGTATCTCTTATACATTAAAAAAAAAATTATAAATGGAAAAAGAAAAAANTAATACNCAATTTGATATTTCAAGTATAGATAAAAAAATATCAAAAGAAAGTGAATTTATNGATTTATTGTTTNTAGAAATAAATAAAAAAGTTGTTGGNCAAAAAAAAATGATCGAAAGGTTACTTATTGGTTTATTAGGATCCGGTCATGTATTACTGGAAGGATTACCTGGATTAGCTAAAACATTAGCAATAAATACTCTTTCTAAAACAATAAGTGGAAGCTTCAATAGAATTCAATTTACCCCTGATTTACTACCATCTGATGTAATTGGAACTCTAGTATATAACATAAAAGATGGAAATTTTAATATCAAAAAAGGTCCTATTTTTGCAAATTTTATTTTAGCTGATGAGATTAATAGGGCACCAGCTAAAGTTCAAAGTGCATTATTAGAGGCAATGCAAGAAAAACAAGTTACAATTGGTGATGAATCAATGATTTTAGAAAAACCATTTATAGTATTAGCAACACAAAATCCAGTTGATCAAGAGGGAACATATCCTTTACCGGAAGCACAAACAGATAGATTTATGTTAAAAGTATTAATTGATTATCCTTCAATGGCTGAAGAAAAAATAATTATGAAAAATAATTCGGAATCTAATATAGATCCAATAAAGTCTGTAATCTCTATTGATAAAATTTTAAAAGCCAGAAAAGTAGTTAATGAAGTATATATGGATGAAAAAATAGAAAATTATATTCTAGATATAGTTTTTTGTACAAGAAATCCTAAAAAATATGGATTAGATAATTTAGACAATTACATTTCATTTGGCGCTTCCCCAAGAGCGACTATCAACTTAGCAAAGGCATGTAAATGTTTAGCATTTATAAAACGAAGAGGTTATGTTATACCTGAAGATGTTAAAGAAATATCATATGATGTTTTAAGACATAGAATTGGATTAACATATGAAGCAGAAGCTGAAAATATATCAACTGATCAAATTATTGAGCAAATTCTTAATAAAATTGAAGTTCCATAATGAATACCTCAGAGATCTTAAAAAAAGTTCGTTCTATTGAGATAAAAACAAAAAAAATTACTAATAATATATTTACTGGTAGTTATAATAGTGCTTTTAAAGGGAGAGGTATGATATTTAGTGAAGTAAGAAAATATGTTCCAGGAGATGATATAAGGGATATTGATTGGAATGTTACAGCAAAATTATCAGAGCCTCATGTAAAGATTTTTGAAGAAGAAAGGGATTTAAATATGATGATTTTACTAGATATTTCAGGTTCAAATTTCTTTGGAAGTAAAAATAATTTGAAAAAAGAAAAAATGATAGAATTATGTGCTGTATTATCTTTTTCTGCAATTAAGAATAATGATAAAGTGGGTATTATACTTTTTACAGATAAAATAGAATTATTTATTCCACCTAAAAAAGGAAAAAAACATGTTTTGAGAATAATTAGAGAATTAATTAAATTTCAGCCTATTCATAAAAAAACAAATATTAATCAAGCCCTAACTTTTTTAAATAATATTTTAAATAAAAAATCTATAGTATTTATCTTATCAGATTTTTTTGATGAGAATTATCAAAAATCTTTAACTATTCTTAGTAAAAAACATGATGTAGTTGCTTTAAGATTATATGATGATTTTGAAGAAAAAGTTAAAAATATAGGTTTTTCTTTATTTTATGATTTAGAAAGTAACACAAAGTATTGGTTAGATACATCATCTAAGAATGTTTTATCAGAAATTGAAAAAAATTATAATAAGTATACAGCATATTTCAAAAATAGTTTTTTGAAAACTGGTGCTAGTTTTGTTGATTTAGATTGCAATGAAAATTATATAAACAAATTATTAACTTTTTTTAAAAGCAGGTGAAAAAAAAATATAATCTATTCTTCTATTTTGTATTTGTACTAACAGTTTTTTGTCAATTAATAAATGCTGATAATAATAAAAAAAACTACATTATTGATGATATTAAATTAGGAGAAATTGATACTCTTAAAATCAGCTTTTCTAACCTTTCAAATATTAATCAAATAAATTGGGATGATTTAAATCTTTTTTTTAAAAATAAAGATATAGAGATTACACAAATAAAGGAACCAGGCTTTTTAATAAATGAAATGTGGTATAAAGTACAGCCATTTGATTTAATTAATGAATCATTCGATAGTATACCAATAAACGTTTATTTAACCAATAACAGAGATAGTATACTTTTTATATCATTAAAAATTGATGTTCTTCAAGAAAAGAATATTGAAAATGAAAAGTTTCGTGAAGTAAAACCGATTCTCACTAAAGAATTAGAATTTAGAATTTCTGAATTATGGACAGACCCTTTTTATAGGACTATATTAATAATTTTATTATTAATTATTATTCTTTGTTTTTTAATTTTTAAGTATATAAAAAAGACAAATAAAATTTTAATGACTAAAAAAGTAATCAATCCCCCTATCAATTACACTTACTATTTAGAAAAAATAAAAAAATTAAAAACTGAAAATTATATTGAAAAAAAACAATATAAATTCTTTTACACATATTTATCTGAAATCTTTAGAAGTTATTTAGAATTTAGATTTAATATATCTGCTTTAGAATCTACAAGTGATGATTTAATATCTGAACTAAAGAAAATTAAAATTATGGAAGAATGGATGTTGAATTTTATTCAAGAATCTGATTTAGTGAAATTTGCAAAATATATACCAAATAAAAATGAGGAATTATTATTTATAAATCATGTAGAAGATTTTATTAAAAAAAATATTGAAGAGGGAAAAGATAATTTAAATAACAACTAATATGCTTAAATTTTTAAATCCATATTTTCTTCCTTTATTGATTATTATTTTTATAATGATTTTCTTTTATATAAAAAAAGATAAATTATCAGGCTCCTCAATATCATTTTCTAATTTTATATCTACCCCCCCTAGATCATTTAAGAATAGTTTTTATCACATATTGTTTTTCTTAAAAATTCTAGCATTTATATGCTTAATTATTTCTATTTCTAGACCTGTTTTAATAACGAAATATGCTCCTGAGATTATCGAAGAGAAAAAACAAAAAGAGGGTATAGATATTATATTTTGCATGGACATATCATCCAGTATGAAAGCCATGGACTTTAAACCAAATAGATTAGAAAAATCAAAAATTATTTCTAATGATTTTATAAAAAATAGAGTTAATGATAGAATAGGAATAGTTGTATATGCTGGAGAAAGTTTTGCATTATGTCCACTAACTACAGATTACAGTGTGTTAAATTCTTATATGAGTAAATTAGGAGAAAGTAGTCAATATAATTTGGAAGATGGAACATCTATTGGATTAGGTATTGCTACATCTATTTTAAGACTTCAAAAAAGTGATGCTAAAAGTAAAATAATTATACTATTAACAGATGGTATGAATAATGATGCTTTAGATAATGTTGATCCTATTACCGCATCACTTATAGCAAAGGAAAATAATATTAAAATATATACTATTGGAGTAGGTAGTATGGGTACTGCTCCCTATCCAATGCAAGATGTTTTTGGAAGAGAAGTAATAGAAAATATAGAAGTAGAAATTGATGAAGATTTATTACAAAATATAGCTAAAGAAACTAAAGCTAGATATTTTAGAGCCACTGATGGGGAAAAGTTATTAGAGATATATAATGAAATTGAAAATTTAGAAAAAAGTAAAATTGAAGAAGTAGTATATACATATAAAAAAGATGATGATATAGAAGATATTTATATAATATTTTCTATAATATCAGTTGCTTCTTTGTTTTTATATTTATTTATTAAACATACATATTTAAGAACAATATTTTAATGGAATTTAAAAACATTAATTACGCTTATTTATTACTAATTATTCCTTTTTTAGTATCAATATATATTTGGTATTGGAATTGGTCAAAAAAGAAAATAAATAGTGTTTTTGATAAAAAAATTATTCCAAAAATTAATCCTTATTATAAAAAATCTTTAAAGATTTTTAGATTATCATTATATCTTTTATCTATTGTTTTTATTGTGATTGCTTGTATGGATCCCGTAACAAAAGGAGAGCCAATAGAAAAAGAGGTAAATAGAGAGGGTATAGATATTTTCTTTGCATTAGATATTTCAAAAAGTATGTTGACTGAGGATGTTAAACCAAATAGAATAAAAAAATCAAAGCAAATTTTATCAGAAGTGATAAGTTCTTTAAAAGGTGATAAGGTTGGTGTTATTGTATATGCAGCAGGAGCTACAGTTGTATCTCCTTTAACATTGGATTATGCATGGGTAAAAAATCAAATAAAAGATGTAGATACAGATATGCTTTCGTCACAAGGGACGAATCTTACATCTGCAATAGAGTTAAGTATAAATTCTTTTAATAATGAAGATAAATTAAAATGTTTATTTATTATTTCAGATGGAGAAGATCATGAAGACACATATATAGATTTTATTGATCAAGTAAATGATAAAAATATTATTATTCATACAATTTTTATAGGTACAGAAAGAGGAGGGTTAATACCAATTACAAAAGGAAATAAAATTGAATATAAAAAAGATGTAAATGGAAAGGAGGTTTTGTCAAAAGGAAATATATCTGCTTTAGAGGAAATTGCTAAAAGATCAAATGGTTTAAATAATAAATCCAATAATAATCAAGAAATAGTAAATTTTATAATAGATACTATAAATAGTATGGAAAAAACTATTCTTGATAAAGATGTTATATTAGTTTATGAAGAAAAAAAACAATTTCCATGGTTTTTAGGAGTGGCAATATTTTTAATTTTATTAGATTTTACAATTAAAAAAAATGAATAAATATTTAATTACACTTTTTTTATTACATCATATTGTGTCTTTTTCTCAAGAAAGAAGAATAACTAGAGAGGCTAATAATTATTTTCTAAATCAAATAGACTCTTCAGATGTTGATATAGCTATTGAAAAATATAATCAAGCTATTAATCTTAATAATGAATTTAATATTGCAAAATTTAATTTAGCAAATAGTCTTTTTTCTAAAGGAAAAAATGAAGAATCTATTGATTTATTAGAAGAAGTTATTTCTAATGAGGTTAATAAAACAAAAAAAGCAAATGCATATTATAATAAAGGAAAAAATGAAATTGAGCTTTATGAAAAAAACAATAAAGAAAATAGAGAATATTTAGAAAATGCTGCTAGTTCCTTTAAAGAATCTTTAAAAAATAATCCATATGATGATGATGCTCGTTTTAATTTAGAAAAATGTTTATCTATGTTAAAGGAGTTAGATAAACAAGAGCAAAACGAAGAAAATCAAGACTCAGACGAGCAAAACGAAGAAAATCAAGACTCAGACGAGC
>PAZG01000014.1 GCA_002715445.1 Flavobacteriales bacterium
TTTATTAAATGAATATATATTATTATTTGATATTATTTTATTTTTTGAATTAATTATGTTATTAAATTTAATAGCGGTATTATTTAAATCAAAATTATTATTAACAATATAAAACATTGATGTATCACGTATTTCTAATGCTGTTTTATTTTTTATAAATAAATTATTATAAATTTTATTAAAACCACTCTTATTATTTATTATTAAAGAATTATTATTATTAAAGAAAACATTATTTATAATACTAATATTATTACAATTATTAATTAATAAACTAGAATTATTAAAAATTAAATTATTGTTAAAATTTAAAGTTTTTAAAGAATTTAATTTAAAGTTTTTAGATTTTTTAAAAACACAATTATTTAAATTTAAATTAGAGTTATTAATATTTAATAAAGTATTATAGAAATAAGATTTATTGAAATTCAAAGAAGATAAACTTATATTTAAATTAGAATTGTTTATGATAGAATTATTAATTTTAAAATCAGAATTTTCAATTTTAAAATCAATATTTTTTATAAAAGAATTATTTAAAATAAATACACTATTATTTTTTAAATAAAAAAAACTTTCTTTATTAGAATAAATAAAAACATTATAATATTTTTTATAATTTTTTAATTCAGAGTCTTTAAAAAAAAATAAAGAATCTATATTATTTTCACCTATAATTAATGTTCCATTATTTATAATTTGAGCAGAATTTTTCAAAAATAATTCTACTCCATTTTTTAAAACCAGAGTTTTATTTTTAGGAATTATTATATTTTTTTTTACAACATATTTTTTTTTAGATTTATCTAAATAACTAATATTATTAATAGATTTTAAATGAGAACTTTTTATCCAGCCATCTTTATTTATATAAATATTATTACTACATGAATAAATAAAAAATAAAATAAAAAAATACTTATACATTTTTTCTAAAATTAGAATCTGAAATTAATAATTTTGTATATTTTTTTCTGTTAGATGAAAATAAATTTTTTGTTTTAAAACTATCAATAATAAAACCTTTTTTTAAAACAATTATTTTGTCGCATAAAAAATAAACAGAATTAATATCATGCGATATAAAAACAACAGTAATACTTAATTTTTTATTTATAAAAAAAATCAACTTTAATATTGAAAATTGAGTTTCTATATCTAAAGCAGAAATAGACTCGTCGAAAACAATAATTTTTGGATTCGAAGCAAGAACACGAGCAATAGAAACTCTTTGTTTTTGTCCCCCCGAAAGTTCGTGAGGAAATCTATTAATTAATTTTGTGTCTAAAGAAACAAATTTAAAAAGGTTTTTAACAGAAATATTTGTTTTGTATAGTTTTATAATTTCATTAACACTATCACCAACAGTATATTTAGGATTAAAAGAAAGAAAAGGATCTTGATAAACCATTTGAGCAGAATTTACAAGAGAAAATTTAGAGGCATCATAAAAAAAATCACCAGAATGTGATTGTTCTATACCGCACAAAATTCTACCAAGAGATGTTTTACCAGACCCAGAACCCCCAACAACTCCTAAACAATCACCACCATTTATTTTTAAATTAATATTTTTTAAGGCAGTAAATTTTTTCTTTCCAAAACCATAAGAAAGAGAAACGTTTTTTAAATCAAAAAGATTTAAATTTTTAAAAACAATAGAATTAGTTAAATTCAATTTTTTTAAAGAAAAAGAATTATCATTTTTTTTAGTTCTTATTTTATTTAAAATATTATTTAAGTACGCAATATGATCGACAGGCTTATTAATTTTATTTTCAATAAAACCTCGATCTTTAAAAACAACAACACGATCAGAATAAAAATTTATTAATTCAAGGTTGTGACTAATTAAAATAACAGAGAGGTCTCTAGATTTTTTTAAACTTAAAATAAGGTCTAAAACCTCCTTTTGAACAGAAGGGTCTAAAGAAGTTGTTGGCTCATCAGCAACAAGTAAAGCGGGCTCGGAGGCAAGAGCAATAGCTATTACAACTCTTTGTTTTTGTCCCCCTGAAAGTTCATGAGGAAAAGAGTTAAAAACTTTTTCAGGGTTATTAATTCCAACTTCTTTTAAGAGAAGTAAACATTTTTTTTTCAAGTTCGGTTTTTTTAATAAATAAAAAACTTCCCCCAATTGTTGACCACAGGTTAAAACAGGATTTAAACTTGTTGCAGGATCTTGAAAAACAAGAGAAATAAAATCTCTTCGAAAATTATTCCAATCCGATTTTTTTTCAGTCAAGAGATTAAAAAAATGGTTTTTGTTTTTTCTAAAAACAAAAGCTTGGTCTGCAGAACAACTAAAAACAGCCTTGTTTAATAAACCTAAAAGAAACAAAGAAAAAACAGACTTTCCTGATCCAGACTCACCAAAAAGACCAACCACCTCTCCAAAACGAACAGAAAAATCAGAATTACAAACCAAACTGTTATTGTTTGCAGAAATAGATAAATTTTTTATATCAAGAATTAAGTTCGACATTTATGAAAAATCTTTAATAACCATTCTAACAATAAGGTCAAGACTGTTTGTTAACCTAAAGTTTTTGATATCTTCAAAATCATCTTCAGTTCTTCCTAAACGAACAAACACAATATTTAGATCAGGAATAAAAACAATATATTGACCTAAAAATCCTCTAGCATAATAAATAGTGTGGGTTAAAACTTTTGCTGTCCACCAACCATTTGAATAAAAATCAACATACGAGCCGGGGTTTTCACCATCAACCAACAAAGGAACAGATAACAACCAATTAAAATAATCTTCAGAAACAACGCCTTTTCCAGATGACAACATTAATAAACCTATTTTTGAAAAATCACGAGCACTACTATTAAAACAACAAAAAGTTTTTTCAAACCCATTTTTTGAATCAAGAGACCAAACAGCATTCCTTGTTGCTCCAATTTTTGACCATAAAACTTCACTAGCAAACTCAGAAACATTTTTACCAGTAGCCCGACTTAAAATAAAACCCAACAACTGAGTGTTACCACTATTATAATTATAAACAACACCAGAAGGGGAGTTAAAATTTTTTTTTAACAAAACCTTTAAAAGATTGTCGTCATAATAGGCTCGTGCAGTTACACTTATAGGTCTTTTATAATTTTCTAACCAATTAAAACCGGAAGACATTTCTAATAAATGACGAATTTTTACATCTTGATTTTTATATGGAGAAAAATCTGGAAGAAAATCAAAAACGCTTTGATCAACNCTTTGAATATATCCACTGTCTATAGCNCAACCAACCAACAAAGACATAATACTTTTAGCAATAGAAAAAGAGTTGCTTAAAGAGTCTACCCCGCCCCCATTCCAGTATTTTTCTACACGAATACTGTCATCTTTAATAATTAAAAAAGCAGTAGTTTCTATAGAATTTAGCACATCAAGCAAAGAATCATTTTTAACATCACTAATATAATTAAAAGCCAATGGTATGGGTTTTGGGTCGGGGGCCAAAACAGACCTAGTGTTAAAAAAAATAAAATCATCTATTTGAGCAGAGGTTTCACCCCTAAAATAAGTTTGTTTAATTCCGGGAACTAAATAAAAAAGGTCAAAAACAACAACAAAGAAGCAGACACAAAAAACAAACAAAAACAAAAACCATTTTTTCAAAACTAATCTACAATTTTACAATTAAAAACCTCTTGAAAGTAAGATTTAAAAAGTTGCTCAACATCAGAAAAAACAATCTTTTTACCAACCTCTTTCTCTAAAGAAGTTACACCCTTGTCGGTTATTCCACAGGGAATAATATTATTAAAATAAGACAAATCAACACAGACATTAAAAGCTAGTCCATGCATAGTAACCCAACGACTTGCTCGAACACCCATGGCACAAATTTTATTATAACCAAGTTTTTTGTTCCCAAGCCAAACACCCGTTGAATTATCAATCCTAAACCCTCTAAGATTATATTTTTCTAACACCATTATAACCACTTCCTCCAAAAAACGCAAATATTTATGAATATCTGTAAAAAAATTATCTAAATCTAGTATTGGATAAATAACAAGCTGTCCGGGGCCATGATAGGTTATGTCACCCCCACGATTTATTTTATAAAAATTAGCATCATTATTTTTTAAACCCTGACCACTTAACAGTAAGTGCTCAGCTTTACCGCTTTTTCCTAATGTGTAAACATGTGGGTGTTGACAAAAAATAATATAATTTTTAGTTTTTAAACCCGCACGTTTTTTTTTAATAATAGACTTTAAAAGACTCTCCTGAACATCCCAAGCTTCCTTAAAATCTATAATTCCTAAATTTTTAAAAAAAACACTATTCATTTCTAATATGAATATAACTATATTTGGTTAATATTAATTTTAAGACGTGGAAAAACATACAGAACAAGAAATAATAAGAAGAAATTCTTTAGAAAAAATAAAAGAAAAAGGAATTAACCCATATCCAGCAGAAGAATATATAATAAATACAAATAGTGTAGAAATAAAATCAAATTTCACATCTAATGAAACAGCGCCTAAAGGTATTAGTATTGCTGGAAGAATAATGGGACGAAGAATAATGGGAAAAGCGTCTTTTGTTCAAATAAAAGATGAAAAAGGAAGAATACAAGTATATGTAAATAGAGATGAAATTTGCCCACAAGAAGACAAAACAATGTACAACGAAGTATTCAAAAAATACTTAGATATAGGTGATATTATTGGGGTTACAGGAGATGTTTTTGTGACAAAAGTCGGAGAAATAAGCGTCAAAGCAAAAACAATTAAAATTTTATCAAAATCCTTAAAACCTCTACCTATTGTAAAAACAGATGCAACAGGTGAAACATACGATGATTTTAAAAATACAGAACTTCGATATAGACAAAGGTCTCTAGACTTGATTGTTAACGAAGGTGTGTGGGAAACCTTTGAAAAAAGAACACAATTAATTAACAGCATTAGAAAAATTTTAAACAAACAAGGATATATGGAAGTTGAAACGCCCATTTTGCAACCAATTGCTGGTGGCGCTGCAGCAAGACCATTTGTTACACACCACAACGCTCTAGATATTCCACTATACCTAAGAATAGCTAATGAATTATATTTAAAAAGACTTATTGTTGGCGGAAAAAATGGGGTTTATGAGTTTGCAAAAGATTTTAGAAATGAAGGAATGGACAGAACGCATAATCCAGAATTTACAATGTTAGAATTTTATGTTGCCTACAAAGACTATAATTGGATGATGGGATTTGTAGAAAAAATGTTTGAAAAAGTAGCAAAAGAAGTTTGTGGAGAAACAAAAATAAAATACAACAACCAAGAAATACAATTAAAAGGGCCATATAAGAAAATAGCATTTTTTGACGCAATTCAAGAAAAAACAGGTCAAGATATTTCTAACATGACAAACGAAGAACTATTACAATATTGTGAATCAAAAAAAATAGAAACCAATAGCTCAATGGGCCGAGGAAAACTTTTTGATTCGATCTTTGGAGAGTTTTGTGAAAAAGACCTAATACAACCAACATATATAACAGACTATCCAATAGAAATGTCGCCATTATCAAAGAAACATAGAGAAAAAAAAGGTCTTACCGAGAGATTTGAGCTATTTATAAATGGGAAGGAAATAGCAAACGCATATTCAGAACAAAACAACCCTATTGAACAAAGAAAAAGTTTTGAAGAACAGGCTGAGCTTTCAAAAAAAGGTGATGAAGAAGCAATGTTAATAGATAATCAGTTTTTAACAGCGCTAGAATATGGAATGCCTCCAACATCAGGAATAGGAATAGGAATAGACAGGCTAACAATGTTATTAACAAATAAAAAAACAATTCAAGATGTGTTGTTTTTTCCACAAATGAAACCAGATAAAAAATGAAAATAATAATAGGTTCGGATCACGCCGGAGTAGATTATAAACAAAAAATAACAAAGCACCTAAAGAATCAAAACCACAACGTAAAAGATGTAGGAACTTTTGGAACAGAGAGTGTTGATTACCCAGATTATGCCCACTTGGTTTCTAAAGATGTTTCAGAGCATAAAAGCCTGGGCATATTAATATGTGGGAGTGGAAACGGAGTTAGCATGGCAGCAAACAAACATAAAAAAATAAGGGCCGCTCTTTGTTGGAACAAGGAAATATCAAAACTTGCAAGACAACACAACGATGCAAATATAATTTCGCTTCCAGCGAGATTCCTTTCAATAAACGAGTGTATAGAACTTGTTGAGGTATTTATAAATGAACCTTTTGAGGGTGGCCGCCATGAAAAAAGAGTGAAAAAAATTTAAAAATGAAAACACTAATAACAACAATAATAACAGCTATATTATTAACAACAAACATTGTTGGTCAAAATCAATCAATAGTAATTAAAAAGAAGCTATCTCCACAAACAATAGGAGAACAAATAACAAAAAACGAACTCAAGAAACATATTTTAATTTTAGCATCAGACTCTTTGGGAGGAAGAGAGGTGGGCAAGCCAGGAGAATTAATGGCAGCAAATTATATTGCTAACCACTTTAAAAACATAGGAATACCGCCATATAAAAACTCAACATATTATCAAGAGATACCTCTTCACCAAACAACAATAGAGGATATTTATTTAGCAATAAATAACACAGAATTAAAGTATAAAAAAGAATTTTATACGTATCCAAGCTTTAATGAAACTGAAATAGAGGCACAAGAAATTGTTTTTTTAGGCTACGGAATCAATACAAAAAACTATAATGATTACAATATAGATGTAGATGGAAAGGTGATTATGATCCTTGACGGAGAGCCAAAAAATGAACAGGGAGAATACATCGTTTCAGGAGGAAATCAAAAAAGCCCGGAGTCTAATTGGAAATTTAAATTAAAAACAGCAAAATCTAAAGGTGCAAAGGCTGTTTTAATAGCTTTGGACAATTATAATCAAGCCTATGAAAAGGCAGAACATAAAATAGAACACCCGGGAGTTTCTTTAATTAATAAAGAAGAACAAATACCATTTTTTTATATAGGCGAAAAAATAGTAAATCAAGTTCTCGGAAAAAATAAACTAGAAAAAATAAAGAATAAAATAACAAAGAAACAAAAACCAATACATAAAATAACACAAAACAAAATTGTTTTAAAAACACAAAACAATACACAAAAGTTTACAGGAAAAAATGTACTAGGCTTCATAGAGGGCTCCGACCCGGATTTAAAAAATGAAATTATTGTAATAACAGCCCACTACGATCACATAGGAATTATTGACGGATTAATTCACAACGGCGCAGACGATAATGCAACGGGAACGGCGGCTGTTTTAGAAATTGCCAAAGCTTTTCAGACAGCTAAAAAATTAGGGATTAATTTTAAGAGAAGTATTTTGTGTATGCCAAATTCGGCAGAAGAAAAAGGATTATTAGGCTCTTATCACTATGTAGAAAATCCAGAGTTTCCATTAAAAAACACAATAGCTTGTTTAAATATAGACATGATAGGACGAATGGATAAATTTCACCCTAACGACAGTAATTATGTTTATTTAATAGGCGCAGATAAACTAAGTACAGACCTTCACAATATTTCAGAGTCAGCAAACAAAAAGTATGTAAAAATAGATATTGACTATAAGTTTAATGATCCAAAAGATCCAAATAGATTTTATTACAGATCAGATCATTACAATTTCGCCAAAAAAAATATTCCATCAATATTTTATTTTAGTGGTGTTCACGAAGACTATCATAAACACACTGACACCACAGAAAAATTAATATATGAAAAAGTTGAAAAAATAACTAAACTAATTTTTTACACAGCGTGGGACCTTGCTAATGCAACAGAACGCCCAAAAGTTGACAAAACAAACACATTTAATCTAAATAGGTATTAAAAATCAAACTTTATTCCTTGAGCTAAAGGAAGGTCAGAAGAATAATTAATAGTGTTGGTTTGTCTCCTCATATAAGCCTTCCAAGCGTCTGACCCAGACTCTCTTCCTCCGCCAGTTTCCTTTTCTCCACCAAAAGCACCACCAATCTCTGCCCCAGAAGTCCCAATATTTACATTTGCAATTCCGCAATCGGAACCAGCGTGAGATAAAAATTTTTCAGATTCACGAATATTATTTGTTATAATCGCAGAAGACAAACCTTGAGGAACATTATTTTGCATATCTATAGCCTCCTCCAAGGAGCGATACTTCATTAGGTATAGTATCGGAGCAAAAGTTTCTGTTTGTACAATTTTTTCATGGTTTTCGACTTCAGCAATAACAGGCTTAACATAACAGCCAGAAAGATAATTCTCTCCATCTAAAACCCCGCCATCAACAATCAGCTTTCCACATTTTTTAATTTCATCAATTGCATCCAAATATATACGTACAGCATCTTTGTCTATTAATGGACCTATGTGGTTTTTTTCATCTAGAGGGTCGCCAACTTTTAATTGTTTATGCGCGCTAATTAATTTAGTTTTTACAGAATCATAAATTGATTCATGCACAATAAGCCTTCTTGTGCTAGTACAACGTTGACCAGCGGTTCCAACAGCACCAAAAACAACACCAATAATTGCGATATTTAAATCAGCCTCAGGACTCACTATAACAGCATTGTTGCCACCCAACTCTAAAATAGACTTTCCAAATCTTTCCGCAACAGTTGCCCCAACAATGCGACCCATTCTAGTAGATCCAGTTGCTGAAATTAAAGGAATTCTTACATCTTTTGTCATCCACTCACCCACTAAGTGATTTCCAGTAACCAAACAACAAACACCCTCAGGGATATTATTGTTTTTTAAAACGGTAGCCATAATTTTTTGACAAGCAATTGCACAAAAGGGTGTTTTTTCTGAAGGCTTCCAAACACACACATCACCACAAACCCAAGCCAAGGCTGAGTTCCACGCCCACACGGCCACAGGGAAGTTGAAAGCAGAAATAATACCAACAACACCAAGCGGATGATATTGCTCATACATTCTGTGCAGACTTCTTTCAGAGTGCAAGGTAATTCCACATAGTTGACGAGATAAGCCAACAGCAAAATCACAAATATCTATCATTTCTTGAACCTCACCCAATCCTTCTTGGTAAGACTTTCCCATTTCATAAGAAACAAGTTTGCCAAGCGCAAGTTTATTTTTTCTTAATTCTTCTCCAAATTGTCGGACAATTTCTCCTCTTTTTGGGGCTGGCATCATTCTCCAAAAACTAAAAGCAGATTGAGCGGTAGATAATACGTTTTCAAATTCTTTTTGAGACGTTTGCTTTACAGAGCCTATTAATTTACCATCAACAGGAGAATGTGAGTTAATTGTTTCATCTCCCAAATTACTCCAAACTAAGCCAGTAGAAGTTCCGGACTCCATAGACTTTAAACCTAAGCTATTTAATATATTTTCCATAATCTATTTAATTAATTAAACAATCGTATAACGTCCATTCCGTTTGCGTAAATTAATAAAGCAAACAACACAATCATACCAGCAATCTGAAGGGGCATTAATATTTTTATAGGCAATTTTTTGCCTGTTAGCATTTCTCCTAAAGCAATGAGCGCGTGTCCACCATCTAATGCCGGAATAGGTAGAAGGTTCATGATAGCTAAAATAATAGATAATAATGCTGTCATAGACCAAAAAACAAACCAATTCCATTCACCAGGAAACATTTTACCAATACTAATAACATCGCCAACATGCTTATAGCCCCCAGTTTTAGGATTGAAAATAGTTTTAACTTGACCCCAATACATACTTGTCATTTTTTTTGTTTTAATAAAACCAGCAGGAAATGACTGTAAAAATGAAAATGATCGAGTTTTTTCATATTTTTTAGTAGAGGGAATTACCCCAAGAAAACCATCTTCAGACAAAGGAATAGACAATTCTTTAACATAACCATCTCGAAGAATAGTTAATAAAATAGTTTTATTAGCTTGCGATTGTAAGTACCCCCGAATTTCGTTACTGTAAAATGGGGTTTGCATTTTGTTAACTAGAGTGATTTGGTCACCTGATTTAAGACCATGTTTTTCACCCAAAGAACCTGGAACAAATCCACCAACAATCCACTTAATATTAGGCTCAATTAAATTTCCAGAAAAACTACCAATATTATTAATAACACTATTTACAGAGTTAGGGTCTATTTCAAGCGTCATGCTTTTACCAGATCTAATTAATTGGACATCCTTAGCCCCCTCAAAAAGGATAGCGCTAGCAATATTCATAGGGTCATATTCGATTAATTCGGCACCATCAATAGAAATTAAAATATCTCCATCAACAAACCCAAGCATTTCGCCCCCCTCGTTAAAAGAAAAACCATCATCCAAAGTTTTTATAGGCATATAGGTTTCGCCCCAAGAAAATAAAATCATACTGTAAATAAACCAAGCTAACAAAATGTTTACCACTACACCACCTAACATAACAACAAGTCTTTGCCAAGCCGGCTTAGCCCTAAGCTCCCACGGCTCGGGAGGTGTGTCAAGACCAGAATCATCCATAGACTCATCTACAAAGCCTGAAATTTTAACATATCCACCCAAAGGCAACCAACCTAGACCAAATTCGGTTTCACCAATTTTTCTTTTAAAAATAGCAAACTTCCAATCCATAAATAGATAAAATTTTTCTACTCGACAACCAAACATTTTTGCTGTAATGTAGTGTCCAAACTCATGCAGAACAACAAGTATTGATAAACTTAAGAGAAGTTGAATGGCTTGTATCATTTTTTATAAATTAATTGAGTTGCTATTTTTCTTGTTTCAAAATCCACACAAAGATAATCTTCTATTTTAGGATTTTGAACAAAAATAGACTTTTCTAATGACTTTTCAATCACTTTGATCATGCCTAAAAAAGACAGTTGTTTATTTAAAAAGGCGTCGACAGCAACTTCGTTGGCAGCATTTAATGAACAAGCATAAGTTCCACCTTTAGCAAGACACTCATATGCCAGCCTTAAATGAGGGAACCGCACTTTGTCAGGCTTTAAGAAAGTTAACGATTGAATTTTTGCTAAATCAAAGTCATCAATAGGATAATTTATTCTATCAGGATAGCTCAGTGCATATAAAATAGGTATCGTCATGCTTGGGAGGCCGACTTGAGCCTTAATAGAGCCATCAACAAATTCAACAAGGCTATGTATTATTGACTGAGGATGAATAATTATTTCTATATTTTTTTCATGTACACCAAATAACCAATATGCTTCAATTAATTCAAACCCCTTGTTCATTAGGGTTGCAGAATCGATAGTAATCTTATTACCCATGCTCCAATTAGGATGTTTTAAGGCGTCTTCTACACGAATATTTTTAAAATCAGATTTAGAAAAATTTAAAAAAGGACCACCAGAAGCAGTGAGGATTAATTTTCTTATATTTTTGTTTTTTTCTCCAACCAAACATTGTAAAATAGCAGAGTGTTCAGAATCCACAGGGATAATAGGGCTGTTGTACTCCCTTGCTAATGACATAATAAGTTCTCCTGCAACAACCAAAGTTTCTTTATTTGCTAAAGCTATTTTTTTCCCACTTTTAATTGCAGAAATTGTTGGCAGTAGCCCTGAGCTTCCAACCACGGCGGTTATAACCAAATCACAGTTTATTTCTGAAATTAGGTTACATAAAGAATCTTCTCCCAAAAAAACACTAGTTTTTTGTTTACTGAGTTTTTTTGACAAAAAACGATACCCCTCTTCGCAATTAATTACAATATATTTGGGGTTAAACTCTAGAGTCTGCTGATACAACAACTTGTAGTTTTTATTACAAGTTAAAAGATGAGCGCTAAAAAGGGACGGTTTTTGTTTTATTATTTCCAAAGACTGAACACCAATGGAGCCTGTAGAACCCAAAATAGCAATTTTTTGTTTTTTATTATACATAGTTTTTTAATAAAAATTCAGCAATACCCCTTTCGTTAGACAAATGAGGACATTTATTTTGCCCACCAAATTTACCAATAGATTTCATATAATTATTAAAACCACCAGTTTTAACAATTTGTATTTTTAAGTCAGAAATAACACCCGAGACAACTAAGTCTTTGTAATAGATGTTTTGTACCATCATCATTTCATTTAAATAGTCACTGAAGGCAGAAAGATTATTTGGCAGTTTGTCAAACTCAATAAACCACTCGTGATGTGACTCACCTGGATTACTGCAAATTTTTGGACATACACTAAACTCAGAAACACGTCCACCAAATTTCACCAATGACAATTTTAGAGCATCCTGAACCTCTTTTTCTATTACATGTTCTCCAAATGCAGAGCAATATTGGGAGGCCCTTCCGCTAAATATTATTTTATAAGGGTTTAAAGAAATAAAAGAAACAGTGTCTCCAATATTATAGGCCCATAGGCCGGCTATCGTGGTTACAATCATTACATAGTCGACATTTAGCCGCACACCCTCAAGAGGAACACGGTTCATTAATCCTTTTTTGAAATCAACCAAAGCAATAAACTCATAAAAAACACCATGATTAGTTAATAATAAAAGTCCACTTGAATCCAATAAGTTTTGATATCCAAAAAAACCTTCAGAAGCAGGATAAACTTCAAGGGTGTCAATATTTCCACAGAGTTTTAAGAACAGTTCTTTATAAACTCCAAAAGAGGTCCCGCCATGTATATATAGTTTTAAGTTTTTAAAAACATCTTTAGCAGTTTTTTTATTTGTATAACTAAGCAATGCTTCTAGGTAGGTTATAACCCAAGGAGGAATGCCTCCTAAAATTTGCATATCTTTATCCCAGGTCTCCAAAACAATATGCTCAATTTTATTTTCCCAAGGAGTAATAGAATTGGTTTTCATAGATGGGAACCGGTTTTTTTTTAGATAAAAAGGAATGTGTCTTGCGGAAATTCCGGACAACTTTCCAAAAGGGATTTTATTATAATACTTTACTTTGGGAGTTCCTTGAATAAACATCATTCCTGCATTTGAAAAATTATAATTATTAGTTTGGAAAGCATATAATAACAACAAGTCTTTAATTGCTTTAGATTGAAAATTCCACATTGTTTTTGTTAAAGGGATGTATTTAGTTCCGGATGTGGTTCCGGATGTAATAGCAAAATACATAGGAGCCTCAGATGTTAAAATGTTTTTTTCACCATTAGAAATACGAACAATAAAATCTTTATAATGCTCATAGCTTGATATTGGTATTTTTTTCACAAAACCACTATAATTAACAATAGGATCTCTGGCAAATTGCTTTATATATAAACTTTTGCGACCTTTTTTAATTATTTTTTTAAGTGTTTTTTGCTGGTTTTCAATTGCACGTTTTTCGTTAAGGACACTTGATCGATATGTGTTTTTTGCTAATAATTTTAAAATAAAAGATGACACCATGGTTATTAAAAATCAATATAGTCTTCAGGATTAATAGGAATTCCGTTTTGCCACAATTCAAAATGTAGGTGTGGACCATAAGAGGTTTCTCCACTATTGCCAACAATACCGATAACCTCGCCAGCCTTCACCAACTCATTATTTTTTTTTGTTATAGAAGAGTTGTGCATATAGACAGATATAATATTTTCCGGGTGCTGAACAATAATTGTGTGCCCCCCCGAAACAGACCAGTCTGAAAATATAACCACTCCACCTAGCGTAGCTTTTACGGAAGCATTAGAAGCTGAGACAATATCTACACCAAAATGGTTTTCGGAAAAATCAAATGCACTGGTAATCACTCCTTCTGCGGGCTTAAAAAAAACTAAATCTTCTAATCGAGAGTTAGAAGCAACATATGATACAGGAATATTGTAACGGTCCTCATTTTCAACGCGGTTTCTCAAAATAGAATCCTCTTTAGATGGTGAAAAATCAAGGTTTTCAAAAACAACAGAACTATCTTTCCTGAAAACAATAACACTATCGACNACTTCACCAGAAATTATTTTATTTACAACGTTAATGTACTGAGATTTTAATCGCAGGTCTTTTTCTAGTGAATCAACAGTTATTATTAACTCAATAATTTCACTTTTTTTTAAATCTACAGATTGCGGCAAAAATTCTTTTAGGGGCGTTTTAGAAATTAATAAATAAAAACAAAAAAATAATAATAAAATAAAATAAACTGCAGAAACAACAATTTGGTAGCCTCGAAAAGAGACAATGGGGCGCTCTTTTAAAGAAGCCTTGTTTATTGCTGAAACCTTAAAAGATTTTAAAAAAAAACTAAAAAACGAATTTCGAAAATAATTTTTAGACAAAATAATATAGTTCTTTACAGAATTTAATTACAAATATCGCAAATAGTATTATCAAAACATATGGATAGTTCAAAAAATAAAATAATTTTATATGCGTTTTCTTTTTAATAGAAAAAATGAAAAATAAAATTAATTATTTAAAAAATTTTAATAAACCACTCATAGGTGTGTTTTTTTTATTTTTAAGCTGTTCGACTCAAAAGGACGCGCTACCAAATCGTCTATATCATCAAATAAACACAAAGTACAATGGACTTTTTTATGCAGAACAATACTTTTCAGAAGGTGTTGATAAAATAGAGTCACTCCACAAAGACAATTATAAAGAGATATTAACAATAAACCAATATGGGGACATAAAAAACGCGCAGAACGCCCAGGCCTCTCTTGACCAGGCTATTGAAAAATCAAAAATTGCCATACAGCAACATTCTATGGAAATAAAGGGTGATGAGAAAAATAAGTTAATTAATAAAAACTACATGATTATTGGTAAATCGCAGTTCTATAAACAAGATTATGCGGGAGCAATAAATACATTTAATTATTTGGTTAGAAAATCCAAAGATGCTAGCGCTCAATCCGAGGCTCTACTTTGGGCAACGCGGTGTCATCAACAGGCAAACAACCTTGAGTCACTAAGAAAAAATTTAATTTTATTAGAAGAAGAGTATTTTTTAAACAAAGAGCAAGACGCTTTTTTAGATGAAATACAGGCAGAAATGTCGATAAAGGAAGGTTATTATGCTGAAGCAATACACCACCTGGAAAAAGCACTAAAAAAATCAAAAAACAAAAACAAACAAACACGAATACACTATATAATTGGCCAACTCAACCTACAGCTCAGCGATCCCAATTTAATAGAATCATTATATCACTTTAATCAAGTTATAAAAAAAAACCCGGATTACGAGTTTGTATTTAACGCTAAGCTTATGCGAGCAAAAACCTATGATCCAAAACTTGCTCACAGCAATAAGGATAGAGCAAACTTTAATGATTTTAAAAAAAGTTTGCAGAAAATGCTAAAAGATGTTAAAAATATAGAATATAAAGATCAGATTTATTTTGCCCTAGGCAACCTTGAACTTAACAACCTAGACACAGCCTCCGCCATAAATTCATTGACCCTTTCGACCAACTATAGTCTATTTAACAATATTCAAAAATTAGAATCTCATTATTTGCTTGCAAATATTTTTTGGGATAAAAAACAATATATAAAATCTTATCATCATTGTGATTCGGCGTATCAATTATCAGACCAGAAAAGCCCAAAATATACTGAAATTAAAAACATGCGCAGGAGCGCAAAAAAAGTGGCAAAGCAATACACAATTATTAATTACAATGACAGCATAATAGAATTGGCTAGTTTGCCAGAAAAAGATCGCAATGAAATAATAGACAATTATATAAAAGAGCTCAAAGAGCAGGATCAACAATCTAAACAAGATCAGGCGAACAACACATCAAACACAAATTTCAATTCATACGAATTTAATCGCCAAAGTCAAAACAGCATGAATATATCTTCAGGTGGTGGGTGGTATTTTTATAACCCATCAGCCATTAGTCTGGGTTATTCAGAGTTTTTATCCAGGTGGGGCAATAGAAAGTTGGAAGACAACTGGAGAAGAAAAAATAAAAATAGAACTAATATGGAGGAAGATTTAGAAGAAGAAGATATTGCTTCTGGCCCAACAGAAAAAGAAAAATACAGCAGAGACTATTACATCAGTCTTCTACCGCTTACTGAAGAGGAGCAACTGGCTTTATTATCAAAGGTGGAGCTTGCGTATTATGAATTAGCAACAATTTTCAAGGAAGACCTAGAAGACTATTCTCAATCGATTGCCACCTATCAGGAGCTAAAAGAAAGGTTCCCATCAACAGACTATAGACAGTTAATCTATTTTGATCTTTTTAGCATTTACCAAATACAAAACGATACAATAAGCGCATCAAATATATTCTCAAAAATAGAAGAAGAGTTTCCTAACAGCAAGTATTTAAAGGTTTTAAGAGGAGACACAACACAAAATGTAGACATAAATTTAGATAAAAAATTATACCATAGGGCGTATGATTTATATACTGATTTCACAGATCAATCCTGCCAACAACTTAAAGAACTTTTAGACACCATTACTCAAAGTGATTTTATTTCTCAAATAGAGCTGCTCAACGCATTTTGTCAAGCCCGCCATTCTGACAAGCAATCGTTCATCAAGTCTTTAAATAAAATAAGTTCCAAATACCCCGCTACGAGCGTTTCAAATAGAGCGGACAGCATAGTTTTGATTTTAAAAGGAGAATTGGACTTTAACCCAGAAAATAAATTTAAAAACGAATTTAAAACAGAGCACTTTTTCTTTTTTACAATTGAAGATGTTTCTTTGAATTTGCCAGAAACACAAATGGCAGTCTCCAAATTTAATAATACAAACTATAAACTTGACAGCCTAACAACCACTAACACACTTTTAAACAAACAGGTACAATTATTAAAAGTAGGCGAATTTAAAAACAAAGAAGCCGCATACGCATATTTTGAATTAATACAAGAAAATAATTTAACAAAACAAATATTTTTAAACCCGAAGATTTCACCATTCATTATTAGTAAAAACAATTATGTAATATTAGTTAATGAAAAAGACATTAATGAATATCAACGTTATTTTAATCAAATATATTTATTAAATTAACCCATTAAATTATATTAAAATGTTAAAATCATCAGACAAAAGTCACGAAATAAATTTTATAGCTAAAGGCTCAAAACTTGAGGGGGATTTAACTTCAGGAGGCGATGTTAGAATAGACGGACATTTAATAGGATCAATCAAAACACAAGGAAGAATTGTGTTGGGAGAAGGAGGAGTAATCGAGGGAGAGGTATTATGTAAAACAGGAATAATTGGCGGAGAAATTAAAGCAAATATTGTTTCAGAGGAACTACTAACCCTTAAGTCAACCGCCAGGCTTAATGGAGAGATTACTGCCGGAAAATTAGCCATTGAACCAGGAGCGAACTTTACGGGCAAGTGCAGTATGGGGGCACTGGTGAAGGATATAAATAAAAAAACAAACAAGCCAAGCTCCAACAACAAAGAACAAATAGCATAACATAACAGGGGGCGTGAAAAAGCATTTAACAATTAATATGTTTTTGTCTTTAAGTCTACTTGGGGCACTGTTTTTTTTTTCACACTTGTTTAATTGGGGGCTGGAAATTTATCACTATAGCGTGATTATTTTCTTCATGATAATATATTTTTTGCAGTCGATTATATTGTTTAATTTTTCTAAAACATCAATACAGTTTGTGTCAATATACAACTTTACAACAATGTTAAAAATGTGTTTTTCGGCACTATTTTTAGTTGCTTATTATGTGCTTTTTGCGCATTTATTTGAAGCACAACAAAACATTAGGTTTACTCTATTTTTTCTTGGCACATATTTTCTTTACTTAACTATTAATACGACCATATTGTTTTCAAGAGGGGGTGAAAAAAAAGATTAATAGTAAAAAGTTTAGATATTTTTATAGGAATAAAAATCACAACTCAAGTCTTTTTTTTCGGCGCCTGTTGGCCGCCAAATAGATCTTTTTTAAAACATAACACAGATGTAATTTCGAAGGTTTTTTCTGAACCATCTATTATCTATGCATTATAAGTTTTAATTCAAGACACCAGTAAACAAAAATAATAGAAAAAACATGTTAACAATAGGCGGTTTTTAATTATAAATTAATTACTTTTGTTTTCGATAAAAAAACGCTTAAATAATCATCATACTATGATGCTTCGATTAGTTTTTGGATTGTTTCTCTGTAGTTCGATTTCATATTCATCGCCAGAATTTGGCGACCCCTCTAATGAATCTTATGGTAATAAAAAATTTGAGCCGGGAAAAATGATCATGCATCATATCCTAGATTCTCACGAGTGGCATGTTTTTGATTGGAGGGGTAAAGCTTTTTCAATTCCACTTCCAATTATTATATATCACGAGACAAGGGGATTAAGCGCATTTATGTCCTCAAGGTTTAATCATGGCTATGACGCATATAAAGGCTACATGATGGATCATGGAAATATAATTTGTGTCAATGAAGCGGGAGAGCTTGATCAAAATGAAACTAGTAAAATTTGGGATTTTTCAATAACTAAAAACGTGTTTTCATTATTCTTTAGTATTATAGTATTGTTATCAATTTTTTTAACAATTAGCAAAAAGTACAATATTCAAGCGAATAGAGCCCCAAGCGGATTACAATCATTTTTAGAACCAATAATTATTTTTATTAGGGATGATATTGCAAAATCTGCTATTGGCGAAAAAGATTACCAGAGATACCTCCCCTTTTTATTAACAGTTTTCTTTTTTATCTTTTTTAATAATTTACTAGGTCTTGTTCCACTTTTTCCAGGAGGAGCAAACTTAACAGGAAATATTGCTGTACCCATGGTTATGTCGGCAATGGTTTTTATAATAACAACTTTAAGCGGCAAGAAATATTACTGGAAACATATTTTTGCAATGCCTGGCGTTCCAAAGCCAGTTTTGCTAATATTAACACCAATAGAAATTTTTGGGGTTTTATTAAAACCCCTAGTATTAATGATAAGGTTATTTGCTAATATTACAGCAGGACATATAATTATTTTATCTTTTTTAAGTATGATATTTATATTTGGAGAAATGCACCCTGCCGCGGGGTACGGTGTATCTGTTTTCTCAGGAATGTTCGTGTTGTTTATGCTAACCTTAGAGTTATTAGTTGCTTTTTTACAGGCGTATGTATTTACATTGTTAGCAGCGATGTATTTTGGCTCGGCTGTTGAGGAGCATTGATATATTTAAAATGAATATGAACTTAAAATCTTTATAAAATGGAATTATTATCAGTTTTACTAGCAACAGATGTTACGGGTTACGGTGTTGCTGCATTAGCAGCAGGTGTTGCTGCATTAGGGGCCGGCATTGGAATTGGCCACATCGGAAATGGGGCGATGCAAGCAATGGCAAGACAGCCGGAATCTATAAATGACCTTAGAGCCAACATGATTCTTATGGCTGCGTTGGTTGAGGGTGCTGCTTTTTTTGCGATGGTTATAGGCCTGCTTGTAATTTTTACGATTACATAAGACAAAAAAATAGAAACATAAAATTATTAGCATGGATTTAGTTAAACCAGACATAGGTTTATTGTTTTGGATGACCACCTGTTTTATTCTTCTTCTTGTTTTGATGAGAAAGTTTGCTTGGGGTCCAATATTAAATGCTCTTAATGAGCGTGAGCAAGGGATACAAGCCGCTCTTGATGAAGCAGAAGAGGCCAAAAAACAGATTGCTGAGGCAACCGAAAAAGTTGCTAAAATTCTGCAACAAGGGAAGGTGGAAAAAGAAGAGCTTATAAAAGCAACACAGGCAGATTTAGCGGAATATAAACAAGAACAACAAACCAAAATAAACACACAAATACAATCAAAATTAGACGCTGTTAAACAAGAAATTGCACAGCAAAAAAGAGCCGCTCTAACGGAGTTAACTCAAAAAGTTGGCGAGTTATCATTGGATATAGCAGAAAAAATTTTAGAAAAAGAATTAGAAAATAGTGAACAAAGTAGCTCTATAATTGAAAATAGTTTAAAGGGCTTAGAAATTAAATAACATGAAAGGAACAAGGGCTTCGTTAAGGTATGCTAAGGCATTATTTGAAATAGCTAAAGAGAGGCAGGTTGAGTAAGAGGTTATTTTAAATCTTGAAGCCTTGGAGACAATAATAAACGAGAAGACAGATTTTTTTAACTTAATAAATAATCCTACAATTTCACACAGAGAAAAGGCAAGCTTATTTAAAACTATTTTTGAAGTAAAATTAAATAGCACGACAATGCAATTTCTTTTTTTAGTTTTAAAAAAGGGTAGAGAGTCGTTGCTGGGAGACATAATTGAAAAATATAAGCACCTGCATCTGCGGGCTCTTGGAATTGTTTCAGCAGAAGTCATAACAGCCAATCAAATGCCAAATAGCTTGAGAGATTCAATAAAGAGTAAACTTAATGCTAATGGGGAGGTTTATTTGACAGAAAAAATAGATAAAAGCATTTTGGGTGGCTTTATAATAAACTGCGGCGACCAACAATATGATGCAAGCGTTAGAAACAAATTAAATAATGTTAAAAGAGCATTTAAAATATAAATTTTATAAAAATGACAGAAATTAA
>PAZG01000015.1 GCA_002715445.1 Flavobacteriales bacterium
AAGGACCCTATTTTAAGTAAAATAATTAAACACTGAAATTAGTGGAAAATTGTGTGGCAGTAAAGAAAACCCACCCTATTTAACATATTTGATCAACTTCTAAAAGTAGCTTTTTCACCACTTTCTTCACCGCTAATCAACTTATTATACTTAAATATAAAGAATTATTTGAATTAACTGATTACAAGATTATTTTTTAAAATAATAATCAATTATTTCTCTCCCATTTTTCATATGGTCATGAATATGTGTATATGCAAAAAGACCATTTCTACCTGTCACATCTAGGTTTTTAAATCTAGATAAATAATCAAAAATTTTTTTTATTTTTTTTTCAAAATTTAACTCTAAAATTGGATAAGCATTTGAAATTTTATAAATACTAGAATCAATAATATGATCTTTATTGAAAAATTTTAAATTAATTAAATCTTCTTTAATTTTCTTAATTAAATCATTTTTATCTAAAACCCAAATATCATCATTTTTAAAACAAGGAATTTCTACTATTAGAGATGTTTTATTATTAGGAGACATATAAATACTTCTATTTTTAGGTTCATAAATTCTAGTAAATAAATATTTTTTATCAGGAAAATACATGGAGCCATTATTATTTATTTTTTTTTTATCTAAAAAAAAACAAACTAATATTACATTTCTAAATTTTATAGATTTTGAAATACTCAATATTTCATTTGGAGGAGGAGGGCTCATAGATTCTATAAATATACCTAGAGGCATAGAAGACACCAAATGGTTAATATTATAATTATCCTGATTATTTATAACTATAGAATTAATCCTGTTATCTGAATGATTAATCCTAGTAACCTTAGATTTAGAATTAAAATTTGATACGCCACAATGATAAATTAATTCATCAAAAAGAACACCGATTCCATTATCTGGATAATAAAAAGAGCCATCTAAGTGTTTTGTTTTCCTTTTTTTTCCAAAAATCGTTTCCAATATTAAAGTATAAATAGATAAACCTTTTAACCTATTTCCGGATATAACTGTAGACAAATTTGATGTATGTAAACCCCAAAGTTTATTTGAATATTCCAATAAAAAAAGATGAGCAATTTTTTTACCAAATTTATTAATTGCGAAATCTTCAAAGTTTTTTATTTTATTTTTAGATTTAAATGAATTAAATATTATTGCTAAAGATTCTTTAATAAAGTTAATTGGTCCTAAAAAATTAAACAAACCATATGGAGATAAAGGAAAATCTATAAATTTTCCATCTCTATAAATTTGACTAGGTACGTGTATTTTTCGCAATCTTTCTTTTAGTAGGTTTTTAAATATTTTTGTGGTATCGGAATCTTTATCATGTAGTCTATGAGCTCCTGTATCAAAATAAAAGTCATTAAATTTTATTGTCTGACAATTTCCCCCAAAAGAATTAGATGCTTCATAAACAATAAATTCTATGCCTTTATTTTTTGCATAATAAGCACAAGCTAATCCAGCGGGTCCCCCTCCAATAATTGTTATCTTATTTTTTTTCATACTCATACAAAATTAAATGATCCCAAAGTCTGTTTACATAAGGGTTGTGAAAAAAATGAATTTCATTAACTAACTCAAAATATTTAGAGGAAAATTGAATTGTACTTAAAATAATTTGATTCTCTTTTTCATTGTAAATATTTAAAATATTATTTTTTTTATAATATTTATCAGTAGAAATATAATTAATTGGTTGCCTTCTTTCTTTATTAAAAGAATAATAATTTTTTTTAAAGTAATTAACTTTTAAATTATCTGAAATAACAAGAATATTTTTATGATGTTTATTTTGAATATAATTATGCATTTGACTTAAAGAGCTCTTTATATTGATGTGTTGATGATTTACCTTGGCTGAAATTAATAAATATGGTAAAAATAAAATTGCAAAAATAAAATACTTCATAGCAACATTTAACGAAGAAAAAAGCCAATCGAAACCTAAAGCAATAATTAATGCTAAAAAAGGAATTACTGGTAGCACATGTCGAGGTTTATATACAACATTTTGATAAAAGTAAATCCAAATTATATAAATAAATAAACATAAAAATATTATAAAAAATAATTTAAAATTTTTTTTTAATTTTAATTTTAATAAAAGACATCCACTAAATAAAAGGGGGATTAAAAATGCTGCATTCAAGTAAGTCAAATAATGTCTATCTGGCCACCAAAAACTAAATCCATCTGAAAAAATACTCTTTAAAGTCATATTTAATCTGTGAAAAAAAGAAGATGATCCACTATGAATAGTTCCTCCCCATTCATTAAAATGTCCATTAACATCATGTAAAGCTAAATTAATTGTGTCACTAAAACCAGAAATATAAATCCAGGGTAAAAACCAAAGTAATGTAAAAATAAAAGAATATAAAGTTAATTTTATAAATGAATGATAATCAATATATAGTAAATACATTAATGGTACTAAAAAAGGTATGTAAGATAACCTAACTCCTAATAATATAGCTATAGATATAGCTAAGTATAGTATACTTTTATTTTCTTTATATTTTATAAATTTTATAAAATAAAAAGTAGCTGATATTAAACAAGCTAAACCAAAAATATCTGGCATAAATCTAGTTGACATAATCCACAATAATGGGTTGAAAAACAAAATAAATATTAGAAAGTAGTTATTTTTTTTAGAAAATAATGAATACAATTTATTTGTAAAATATATAATCAAAAAAATTGAAAATCCACCAATAATAGAAAATGAATATTCTATTGATCCGGTAAATATGTAAAATACTTTTAAAATAAAACAATAAACAGGATAACCAGGAAAATGAGGCCTTCCTTCAATTACATTATAATCAATTATGGATAAATAAAAACGAAGACTATCAATATCCTCAATATAATATATACCTGTTAAAATCCTAGATACAATACAAGCAAAAAAAGTAAATAAAACTAACTGATTTTTAAAAACTAAGTTAGTTAATAAATTCATACTAATTAAGAGCTAAAATGTGTGCGGATTCAAATATGAACCGTTACCTTCAGGAAAATCTCCAGATCCACTACCAGATCCACTACCAGATCCACTACCAGATCCACTACCAGATCCACTACCAGATCCTCCGCAAGAAGATAAACAAGAGTTTAATGTATTATAAAATCCTGAACCATCTAAGGGATCAATACAAAAGTCATTAACACAGTTCCATGATTGAGAAGAGTTAACACAAACTGATTCACAATCTGATAATGAGCTATAAAATCCTAATCCATTTCCAGGGTCAACACAAGATCCGTTAATACAATTCCAAGAAATAAGTAAACATGGATCACTTTGTTCGCAATCTAAAAGTGAACTAAATGCTCCGGAACCGTCACCAGGATCAACACAAGATCCATTTACACAATTCCAAGTTTGCGGAATAAAGCATGAAGGTGACTGTTGACATGCATCTAAAGTAGTATATAATCCTGTACCATCTCCAGGTGAAATACAAATAGAATTAATACAATTCCAAGTTTGAGATCCACCAGACCCACTTCCAGATCCGCCAGATCCACTACCAGATCCACCGGACCCACTTCCAGATCCGCCAGATCCACCGGACCCACTTCCAGATCCGCCAGATCCACTACCACCACCCGAATCTGTACAGTAAATTTGACAAGCAGCAAATGTATTAAACTCACCTGAGCCATCACCAGGATCATAACAAAAACCATTAATACAATTCCATGTCTCACTTATTTGAATATCGTCCTCATCATTATTACAAGAAAAAGGATTTAGTAAAAAAATAAATAAAAATAAAAAGTATAATAATTTTTTCATGAAACAAAGATATTAAAATGTACTAAAAGTAAAGAAAGAATGCATAAAGAAATTCCAAATAAAAACTAAAATGACTGCAATTAATTTTGAATAATAAAAATTTATTTTAAAGTATTTATGATTTATATAAACAATTATGTGATTAAAAAAAATACTCACAACAACGACTAATAAAAACTTTGAAAATTGATAGTATACTGATTGATAGTCTAATTGAAAGGTCCATAATCGATTTAAAAAATAATTTGAAATTAGTGCTAATGATAAGGCAAAAGAATTTGAAAAATATTTATTTAAACGTAATTTATCTTTAAGAAAATATGTTAGAGAAAAGTTAATTATAACACCACAAAGTCCTGAAATTGAAAACTTCAAAAAAATTAAAAAGGATTGAAAATCTATCATAGATTATACATTATAATAATCTTTATACCAAGAAACAAAACTATGTAAACCAGAATCTATATCCCATTTTGGATTATAATTAAATTCGGACTTTATTCTATCTAACTTTGCACAAGTTGCATAGTTATCTTCTTTATTTTTTTTAAACATTATTTTTTCTGCAGATAGACCAGTTATTTTTTCAATTTTGTTTAAAATATCTAAAATTTTAACAGGTTTACTATTACCTACATTATAAATAGCATATTTACTATCTTCTTTATGATT
This sequence comes from Flavobacteriales bacterium, assembly GCA_002715445.1. Lineage (GTDB taxonomy): Bacteria > Bacteroidota > Bacteroidia > Flavobacteriales > TMED113 > TMED113. The sequence goes on from PAZG01000015.1 coordinate 4,499, forward strand.
TATAAGATTTAACAAAAAATCAACAACATCATCAACATATGTAAAATCTCTATAAATTTCTCCAGAATTGTAAAGTTTAATTTTCTTTTTTTTAAAAATTGAATCACAAAATATAAAATATGACATATCTGGCCTACCCATAGGTCCATATACAGAAAAGAATCTTAAACCAATAGAATTAAAATCATATATTTTAGAGTAAGTATTCGCAATAATCTCATTTGTTTTTTTTGAAGCAGCATAAATACTTTTAAATTCATTAAGATTTAAATTTTCATTTAACTCACTTATATCAATATTGTTTGGATATAAGCTTGAGCTACTAGCATATATAAATTTATTTATATTAAAATTCCTGACGGCATCAATTAAATTAATAAAACCAATTATATTATTATTAAGATAGGTTTTAGGAATATTTGTACTATATTTTACCCCTGCATGAGAAGCCAAGTGGAAAACTAAATCAATTTTGTGTTTTGTAAAAATTTTGTTTAAAGAAATAGAATCTAATAAGTCAATTTTGTAAAAAATAATATTTTCATTAATACAATTTTTAAATGACCTATCATCAGCATTTATACCTAATAATTTTAATCTATTTTTTTTTAGATTAACATCATAAAAATCATTAATATTATCAACTGCTACAACATTATGATTATACTCAACCAATTTTTTTACTAAATGGAATCCTATAAAACCAGCTGCTCCAGTAACTAATATCATTTGTTAATAAAAATTGTTAAAAATTTTACTTATTTATATTGATTCTAAATAAGGTATTGTTATTTTTGTGTAAATAAAAATTAAAAGTGAAAAATTACAAAATTATTTCTCTTTTTACTTTAGTTATTTTTTCTATAGTAGTAATATCATGCGAGCCCGAAGAGGACAATGATAATAATGGTAACAGCAATAATATGGGTTATAATTGCTCAAACAGCAATGGATGCGTCGCTGCATCAGGTGGGCAATATATAACTCTAGAAGATTGTTTAAGTGTGTGTGAATCTAGTTCAGGAAATGAATCATCTTGGAACTGTATTAATAATAATTGTATAGAGTATTCCAATACCAATGGTACTTACTCTTCTTTGTCTGAATGTGAATCCAATTGTCAAGAAAGTCAAAATTGCAATAATAGCTTTGATATTGGTCAAAATACATACACTATTGGAGGAATATCCGAGTTAATAAATTTTGGTAATTTTTACAATAACTCTACTGTAAACTACGAATTAAGATTATTTTCAAATGAAATTTCAACAACAGGTTCGGGTAACTATTCCGGTACCGGAAATATGATTTATTTAAATCTACATACTAATGGATCAGTGGCAGGAAATTATTCATTTAACAATAACGGATTTAATCCAAACCAAAATACTTTTGATGGAGGATATTTCACAAATGTTAACATGTATAATTATTCTATGGGAATGGTATTTCCAACAGCTGCAAACTCTGGTAATGTAGAAATAATTGATAACGGTAGTGGTAATTTTGATGTTACATATAGTTTTAATGGAACAGGTGGCGTAAATGGCTGTTTTTCGGGTGAGGTAACATTATATCAAGGCGGAGGAGGGTCAGGAAGTGGATCAGGAAGTGGATCAGGTGGAAGCGCTCCAACAAATAATTACAATAAAACTCAAATTAAAAATCCTCTTACTTTTTAATAATTTTTACAAAATAAAATAACATATATTATTAAGTAAAAACTTAAAATTAAAATATTATTTTCTCTCTCTTAGATACTCAAGAATCATTGAAGATAAAGAATCATAGGTTTGCATTTTTGATGTCATTAATGCCTTGTAACCTTTTTTCTCAATAAAATTAGTTGTAGTAGTGCCAATACTTATAATATTTGTTCTCAATGCTTCATAGTTTAAAATAAAAGCATCAAAACAAGATGGACTAGTAAAAACTGTATATGTATCGTTATCTAAAATAATTTTCTCGAGTTCCAAAAATATTTTTTTTTCTAATAATGTATTATAAACATTTAATCTTTCAACAATAGAAAATTTCTTAAGACCTTCAAAAAGATTATTTGATGCTAGATTACCTTGGACTAGTAAAACTTTTTTATCTTTTATAAAATCTCTTTTCTTAATTTCCTCTAGCATAACTTCTGCATAATTTTTTGGAGAAGTAAAATAAGAATTAATGTTAAATTCTTTTAAATAATCTGATGTCTTGGAACCTAAGGATATTATTTTTTTAAATTTTAATTTATGAGGTTCTTTTATCGAATCCATGAAAAATCTAATGCCATTTTTAGATGTAAAAATTATAAAATCAAAATTATCTAAATCTAATATTTTATTGGTAGGAACTGTTTTAATCATTGGAAAATGAAACACTTTGAATTCACTACTGAATAAAGGTAAAAAGTCTTTATTACCAAATTCATTTGTTACAATTATATTTTTTGATTTACTCATCAAATAAATTTTTATAATTTAATTTTTCAAATTCATATAGAGCTAAATCAGCTAAAGAATCAATGTTTTGAAAAACTTCCTCTAGTTCAATATTGACATGTTTCATTTTTGATAAAGAGAAAAAAATAGCATTTAATTTTACTGTTTTTTTTTGAATATTTACATTAACTGCTACTGGGGCATTACAACCAAGACCTAATTTAGATAAAATCTTTCTTTCAACACTAACGCATTTACTTGTTTCAGCACAATTAATTTTTGAAATTAAATTGTTTAATGAATTATCATCTTTCCTTGATTCAATTGCAATTGCTCCCTGACCAGCAGCCGGGATCATTTCAGTAATTGGAAACTCATAAGATACTAAATCAAGTAAACTTAATCTCTCTAATCCAGCATATGCTAATACAATGGCATCACAGTATCCATTTTTAAACTTATTAATCCGCGTATCAATATTTCCTCTAATTTCTTTAATACAAAATGTAGGATTAATTCTTAATAATTGATATTTACGTCTTTTGGAAGAGGTTGCTATTATAGAATTATTTGGCATTTCAAATGGTGATAGCCTCTTATGAGAAATGAAAACATCATTTGGATTAGATCTTTTTATAACTGAATTTATTCTAATTTTTTTATTAATTTCGGTTGGCAAATCTTTTAAGCTATGAACTGCTATATCAATACCCTTATTTATTAACTCTTCTTGTATTTCGTTAACAAAAAAACCTTTATCAACTAAATTTTGAACACTTTGATTAAGCATTATATCACCTTTTGTTTTAATTACTTTAATTTCAATTTCTGTATTTATGTTTAATAACATCAATTTGTCTTTCACAATTTGAGATTGAGCCATTGCAAGATTACTTCCTCTTGTACCTATTATTATTTTTGACTTCATAATAAAATTTAGAATTTAATAATTCAAAATTATATGTAATAATATTAAATATTTGTAATGAATGAAGAATTTATATTTTTATTATTATAATTATGTTTTTCTTCATAATAATTAAACCACTCTTCAAATTTTCTAACAAAAGAATGAATTTGTTTATTAGCTAAAAAAATTTGATTTTTTCTAATATCTTGGTTTTTATTTATTTCAATTTTTAAATCATCTAAATTGAAATCAATTATATGCTCATATTTATTTTTAAGTTTAATATTTCTTGGAACAGAAAGATCTATAAACATAATTTTTTTTGTGATTGATTTCTTAATACTTTCTAGCTCATTATCACTGATTAGAGGAAGTTTTGATGAAGTTAAAAATATAATATAATCCATATCAGGTAATCTGAAAATATAGTTTTTAAATGGGATTATTTCTATATTAAATTGTTCAGATATTTTTTTTAATTGAGACTCAGATCTATTGGTTATAAATAAATTTTTTATGTGCTTTGATTTTAAATGCTTAATTGAAAATTTAGACATTTTTCCAGCACCAACTACAAGAATGTTTTTGTTTTTTATATCCTGAAATTTAGATAATTTATTAATCAAAATAGATGATAGGGATATAGAACCTTTATTAATATTTGTGTTAGTTCTTACATATTTACCACATTCCAATGATTTTTGAATTAATCTATTTAATATAGGAGATAATTGATTTTCATTTGTAGAGAAACTAAAAGAGTTTTTTATCTGATCAACAATTTCATATTCTCCAANAACCATTGACTCAATACCACAAGCAGTTTTAAATAGATGTCTAATAACATTATAAAAACTTTGTTCAATTAAAAGTTTATTCAAAATAAATTTACTTCCTTTAAATTTCTCGACTAAACTTATAAATCTGAAAATAATATTTGAGTTATTATTTATAGAGTCCACATATATATCAGTTCTATTGCATGTCGATAGTGTAAATAAACCATTTAATTCTATATTTTTTCTAATGTATTTATAAAATTCTTTCTTTTCATTATCGTTAAAATGAAATGGCTCTCTTNCTTTTAGAGNTGTGTTTTTATGATTTAAACTAATTAAAAATATCAAGGTTTTTTTTAATTTTTTACAAAGATAAAGCCCGTATCGAAAATAAAAACAACGAAAAAAGTTCAATTTTTTCGTAAAAGGTTCAATCTGTTAATTTAGAACTATTCTAAATAATATTACTCTAAATGAGCAAATATTTAAAATAATATAAATTTCCATTGTTTTTTTAAAAAAACATGGTATAATTAATTTTATTAAATTATTTTTGCATAACTTTTTAATATAAATATTATACAAAATGAGGTACCCTACGACTAGATTAAGGAGATTACGAAAAAATGAACTATTAAGAAACATGTTTGAAGATGTTAAAATATCTTCAAACGATTTTATATTACCAATTTTTGTTTGTGAAGGTAAAAAAATTAAAAGAAAAATTAAATCTCTTAATGGGCACTACGAATACTCAGTTGATGAACTAATTAAGCATTGTGAATATATAAAAAATGTAGGCATTTCATCTGTTATATTATTTGGAATTACAAGAAAAAAAAATGATGATTGCTCCACATCAATTAGTGAAAAGGCAATTATTCCCAGAGCTATAAAAGAAATAAAAAAGAATTTTAATGATATTCTAGTAATTGCAGATTTATGTAATTGTGAATACACTAAAAATGGTCATTGTGGAATTGTTATTAACGGCGATGTCCACAATGATAAAACAAACGAAGTGCTTGCAAAACAAGCAATAGTTTTAGCAAAATCTGGAGCAGATGTTATTGCTCCATCCGATATGATGGATGGAAGAGTCAAAATTATCAGAAAAAAATTGGACCAAAATGGATTTGAAAATACTTTAATTTTTCCATATTCTATCAAGTATGCTTCATCTTTCTATAGTCCTTTTAGAGAAGCTACAAATATTTCAGTATCAAAGTTTGATAGAAAAACATATCAAATGAATTACAAAAATTCTGAAAATTTTATTAATGAGGTGAAATTAGATATTAATGAAGGAGCTGATGCAATAATAATTAAACCTGCTCTTTGTTTTATGGATATAATTTGGAGAACAAAACAATTATACAACATTCCCATTATTAGCTATAATGTAAGCGGTGAATACCTTCTAATGAATTCAAATATATCTAATAAATATTTTGACTATGAAAAATCTCTTTATGAAGCCATGATTGGGCTTAAAAGAGCTGGTTCAAACGCAATTATTTCATACCACTCAATCGAAATGACCAAAATAATATCAAAATATGATTAAAAATAACAGCATAAAAGCATTTGAGGAAGCTAAAAAATTTATTGCTGGAGGAGTAAACTCCCCTGTGAGATCCTTTAAACAAGTTAACTCTAACCCCATTTTCTTTAAAAAGGGTAAGGGTTGCTATTTAACTGATGTTGATGAAAATATTTATATTGACTGTGTCTCATCTTGGGGACCCCTACTTTTTGGTCACTGTGATGAAAATCTTATTAAATCAATAACTGATTGTGCTAAAAACTCAACAACATTTGGCGCTCCAACAATTTTAGAAAACCAAATGGCAAAAAAAATTATTGAATTAGTCCCTTCAATAGATTTAGTAAGAATGGTTAATTCAGGCACAGAAGCAACAATGAGTGCTATAAGACTTGCAAGAGGATACACCAATAAAAATTTAATCCTAAAATTTAGTGGAAATTATCATGGTCATGGTGATAGTTTTCTAACAAAGTCTGGATCAGGTTTAATGGGTTTAAATTTGCCCAATAGTCTTGGAGTTACAAAAAATACTGCAAAGGAAACACTAAACGCTGAATTTAACAATATTTCATCTGTAAAAGATTTAGTGAAAAAATATAATAATAAAATTGCAGCAGTTATAATTGAACCAATTGCAGGGAATATGGGTTTAGTTAAATCTAAAATTAATTTTTTAAAAAATCTTAGACAAATATGTGATGAAAATGAGATACTATTAATATTTGATGAGGTAATGTCAGGATTTAGAGTTGCAAAAGGAGGTGCTCAAGAAATTTACGGAGTTACACCTGATTTAACAACTCTAGGTAAAATTATTGGTGGAGGCCTTCCAGTTGGAGCGTATGGGGGAAAGAGAAAAATAATGGAGAAATTAGCCCCAAATGGACCTGTTTATCAAGCTGGAACACTTTCTGGAAATCCTCTTGCAATGTCAGCTGGTCTAAGTATTTTAAATAAATTAAATGATAATGTTTTTTCACAACTTGAAGAAACTTCTTCAAACATTCAGGAAGGCATTGAAAAAATAATAAAAAAATATAAAACCAAAGCAATAATTCAACGTCAAGGATCGATGATGACATTATTTTTTACAAATCTCAAAAATATAAGAAATTACAAAGATGCTCAAAAGTGTAATATAAGTAACTATTCAAAATACTTTAATATAATGCTAGAAAATGGTGTATATCTACCACCCTCACAATTTGAAGCTATGTTCATTTCTACAGCAATCAAGGATAATGATATAAATAAAATAATACATGCTAATGAAATTGCATTAAAAAAAATAAAATAATGAAATCAATATTTTTACAAGCTCTTAATAAGGAAAAAACAAAAAGACCACCAGTATGGTTTATGAGACAAGCAGGAAGAATTCTGCCCTCATATCTTGAGTTAAGAGATAGTTACAGCTTTAGGGAACTTATGGACAACCCTAAATTAGCTTCAAAAGTAACTAGACTACCTTTACACGAATTAGATGTGGATGCTGCTATATTATTTTCTGATATTCTAGTAATTCCTGAATCATTAGGAATGAATGTTAAATTTTTAAATGATGGGCCAAAATTTAACAAACTAATTGAAATTGATAATTACAACGATAATCTTCTAAAATTTGAATCCAAATCTTTAGAATACATTTATGAAAATATAAAACAAACAAAAAAAGATTTACATAGTAAACCTTTAATAGGTTTTTGTGGAGGCCCATTGACAGTTTTTATATTTATGTTTAAAAAAAATAACTCCATAAAAGAATTTCATAGTATTATTAAAAATATTTATACTCACAGAAAGAAATGTAAGAAAATTTTAGAAAAAATAACAGAAGCTTCAATAGAATATGTCGAAAATCAAATTGAAAATGGAATTGATTGTTTTCAGTTATTTGAAACATATTGTGGTCTAATTCCAGAAGATCTATACTTCGATTTAATAATGCCTTATGCAACATTAATTATGGAAGCAGCTAAAAAAAAGGGATGTAAAACAATATTTTTTCCAAAAAACCTATCAACAGGTCTTCGCAGAATTCAACCGGAAATGTGTGACTATGTGAGTGTAGATTGGCAGATAAATTTAGAAATTGCTAGAGAAATTCTTAACAAAAAAATAGGAATACAAGGAAATATGGACCCAAGGCTATTTTTTTCCTCGAATAAAGAAATTGATAGTTATTTATTTAGTTTAAAGTCATTCGGTAAAAAAAATAACAATTGGATATTCAATCTTGGACATGGTTTTATTCCTGGAATTGAAAAAGAAAAAGTTGAAAGAGTTGTAAAATGGATTAAAAATCATAATTGGGAAAGGTAATATGAAAATCGATCAAATAATAAAAACATATAATTACTCAGGTCCTAGATACACATCATATCCTCCTGCAACACACTTTGAAAAATCATATAACAACGAAAATTTTATTAGTGACATTATAAACTCAAATTCTGAAAGTCCTGAAAATATTTCATTTTATATTCATATTCCGTTCTGTCCTCAAATATGCCATTTTTGCGGATGCACAACTGAAAAAGGTTTCACAAAACCCTTTATAAGAAGATACATAGATGCATTAATGAAAGAAATAACATTCTTATCAAAATTCATTAACAAGGGAAGAAAAGTATCACAGGTTCACTGGGGGGGAGGAACACCAAACGCAATTGCAATGAGATATATAGAAGAGGTGACAAATTTCATAAAAGATAATTTTGATTTTACTGATAAATACGAAATGGCTATTGAATGTAGTCCTGCATATTTAGATTTTCAACATATTGAAAAATTAAAATTCTATGGATTTAATAGAATTTCGTTAGGTATTCAAGACTTTGATAAAAAAGTACTTAATGCAATTAATAGAAAGGGATCCAAACATCCTATTGAAGAAATAATGAAAAAAATTAAAATTGAAGGATTTAAAGGAACTAATATTGATTTAATATATGGACTACCTTTACAAACTGAAAAAAGTTTTCAAAAAACAATTGAAAAAGCATTAAATCTTGATGCTGACAGGATCGTGACTTTTTCATACGCACATCTTCCATCAATTTTTACTAGACAAAAGGTTTTAGATGAAATTGGACTTCCAACAACTCTAGATAAAGCTAAAATGTATTTAAATGGATTTAATTTTTTTACATCAAATAACTACAATGCAATTGGTATTGATCATTATGCAAAAAAATCTGATGAGCTAAGTATTGCATTAAAAATGAAAAAGTTAGGACGAAATTTTCAAGGTTACTGTACAAAATCTAATACCGGACAAGTATATGGTTTTGGAGCTTCTTCAATATCTCAACTGACTTCAGCATACAGTCAAAATATTAAAAACGCATCAGAATATATAAAAAAAATAGAAAAAGATAACGTTGCTGTATTAAGAGGGTATAGAGTAAATAAAAAACAAAAAGTCATTAGAGAAATTATTAACTCGATTATGTGTAACTACTATTTAAATTTTCAGGAAATAAGTGAATTACACTCTATTAAAGTTGAAAAAATAAAGGAAATTATTAATTATAAAAATATTAAATTAGAAAAATACATAAGCAATGGTTTTATTGATATTAGTAGAAACAAAATTTCAATTAACGAATCTGCAAGATTAGTTGTAAGAAATATTGCAATGGAATTTGACCCGCTAAATTCTTCAAATAAAGGTATTTATTCAAACACAATTTAATTAGTTAATAAAATTAATTATGATAAATAATATAAATAAAACTTGTGTACTTTTAGTAAATCTTGGAACTCCAAAAAGCCCTAAAACATCTGATGTTAGAAAATACTTATTTCAATTTTTAAATGATAAAAGAGTTATTGACCTTCCTTGGATAATAAGAAAAATACTAGTTAATTTAATAATAGTTCCTTTTAGAGCGCCAAAATCAGCAAAAGTATATAAAGAAGTTTGGACAAAAGATGGCTCACCAATAATTTATCATACAAAAAATTTAACAAAAAAATTAAATAAATCTCTTGGAGATAATTTCCATGTAGAATATGCCATGAGATATAAGAATCCATCAATACAAAATGCACTAGAAAAAATAAAATCTAAGAAACCAAGGCAAATTATTATTATTCCTCTGTTCCCTCAATATGCATCCGCAACAAATGGATCCGTAATAGAAGAGGTAATGAAAAATATTAAAAAATGGTGGGTTATACCTGAAATTAATTTTATTTCACAATTCTATAATGAAAAATTATTTTTAGATGCATTTGCTGACAAAGGAAGAAAATATAAAATTAAAGATTACGATGAAATCATCTTTAGTTTTCATGGGCTTCCAGAAAGACATGTGGACAAAGTATATGAAAATAGTTTATGTGAAGACAATGATTGTGAAAAAGGAATTACTAAGTTAAATTATTTTTGTTATAAAGCCACTTGTTATGAAACAGCCAAACAAATAGCAAAAAGATTAAAAATAAAGAAGTCTGATTATATTGTTTCATTCCAATCAAGACTAGATAATAAATGGTTAAGACCTTTTTCTGATGAAATTATAAGAAAAAAAGGAAGAGAAGGTAGTAAAAAGATTCTATGTTTTTCTCCATCTTTTGTAGCAGACTGTCTAGAAACAATAATCGAAATAGGTGATGAGTATCAAGAAATTTTTGAAAAATATGGAGGAGATAAAGTTCAGTTAGTAGAAAGTTTAAATGATAGCGAAAAATGGGTAGAATGTTTAAAAAAAATGGTTTTAGAAAGAACAATTAATAAAAATTAATGGGTAAAAAATTTGATTTAGCTATAATTGGAGCGGGAATTTCAGGATTAACACTAGCTTATTATTTAAAAAAAAAAGGTGTTAATGTTTGTTTAATTGAAAAGTCTACTAAAGCAGGAGGTGTTATACAAACTAAAAAAATAAATGGTTTCATTTGTGAAGAAGGGCCAAATACTATTGTTTTGAATAACAATGCAATCATAAATTTAATCAATGACTTAAAAATAGACCAGAAAATTGTTATATCAAATAGTCAAATTAAAAACAAATTTTTTTTACACAAAAATAAAATTATAAGATTTCCTAATAGTATTATGAATTTTATTACAACTCCATTATTTAACTTTTACTCAAAATGTAAAATTTTATATGGATTAATTATTTTTAAAAATAGAAAACACAAAACTATATATAATTTTTTTAATTCAAACTTTGGTAAACAATTTCATGATAATTTAATTGAGCCATTTTTAAATGGAATTTATGCAGGTGATACTAAAAAAATGATTTTAGAATATTCCCTACCTTCTTTATTCAGAATAATTAAAAAAAATAAAAGCCTATTATATTATTTACTTAAAAGTAAAAAAAAGACAAAACGAGAAACAATATCTTTTAAGGATGGAAATAAAACACTAATTGAAAAACTAAAAAAAGAAAATTATAATAACTCATATTATTCACATGAAATAAAAAATATTACTCAAAATAATAATAAATACAAAATATATACAAAAAATAAAGAATGTTTTATTTGTAATAAAATAGTTTCTACCATTTCGATTGACAAATTAATGGAATTAATTAATCATGAAGCAAAATATATAAAAAAACCAAATTTATACAATCCGATTGATGTATTTCACTTTTCATATAACTCCATTGAAAGTCATAAAATCCCAAAGGGATTTGGCCTCCTATCTAAACGAACTGAAAAAAAAACATTTCTAGGAATTTTATTTAGTAGCTCTATCTTTCCACATGTATCCCCAAAAAACAAAGAACTTATTACTATACTTTCGGGCGGTGAAAAACAAAATTATCTTATTAATAAAGACATTGATATTTTAGGACAAATAATTAAAAAAGAAATTAAAGAACTTTTTAAATTAGATAAATTAAAACTAATCAATAAAAAAAGGTGGGTTAATGCCATTCCTAAATATAATCACGAAATTAAAAACATAAGAAAAGAGGTTACGCATATTGAAAAAAAATATAATAATCTGCATATAATTGGCAATTTTTACAATGGAGTTTCAGTAAGTTCATGTATTGAGTTAGCAAAAAAAATGTCTGAAAAAATAAATTAAAATGGAAATAAAAATAGAAAATAAAATATTCATTAATATTTTTAAAAACAACGATAAAGAAACTAAAAAAATTTTAAAAGAAATAGGTTTAGATCAAATCCAATTTCATTTTAATATTGACGGACATTTTAAATTAAAGTTTAATGAAAATTACGAATTTAATTTAATTAAAAATAAATGCATTATTATTTATAATTCAAAAAAAAAAGTAAACTTAAACGCTGAATTAAAAAAAAATTCAACGGTAATAACAATACTAATACCACTCAGTGAACTCCATAAACTTTTATCAAATCAGGATATTTACATTCCAACTATTATAAATATTAAAGAAAAATATTATGAAGAACTTGATTTAAGTAAGTCACTAATATATGTACTTAATCAAATAAGTAACTCAAATAAACTAATGAATACTCAAAAACTATTTTTAAAAGCTAAAATATATGAAACATTTAGTTTATTATTTAAAAACAACAATAATTCAGAAAGTTGCCCTTTCACAATTAATAACGACATTCTAAGCAAAATAAGATTAGCAAAAGAAATTTTAATTAAAGATGTGTCAAATACACCAACATTAAACGAATTATCTGAAAATCTTAAAATTAGCTTAAAAAAACTAAAACAAGGTTTTAAAGAGGTATATGGTTTTTCCGTTTATCAATACGCCCTAAATTACAAACTTGAATATGCTAAGGACTTATTGATTTCGGGTAAACATAATGTCAATGAGATAAGTATTATAGTTGGATACAGTAGCTCTAGTCATTTCATTGCTGCTTTTAAAAAAAAATATCACCTTACTCCATTTAATTTTATCAAAAACATATCAGTTAAAATCTAATTAGTTAGTTGAGATTATTAAAAAAGTCGGGGTAGCAGTAAAGAAACCCTAACCTATTTAACAGATTTGATCAACTTCTAAAAGTAGCTTCTTCACCACTTTCTTCACCGCAAATCAACTTGTTATATCTAAATATAAAGAATTATTTGAATTAACTGATTATAGAGTTATTTTTTAAAATAAATTTATTCAATATTTATTTTTTTCTCCACCTATTCCTTAGCACTTAATAATTATTCTTTTGAAAATTGTATTAAAATTATTAGTTACTTAAAAGAAGCGGATTTAGCATCAAAAGGAATGCCAATAATTGAAAATGCTAAATCCGCTTCTTCAAAACTAAAAATTAACCATTATTTTTTTCTCAACTGTGCCATCATCATAGATGTAAAAGAGTGGAGTATTCTTTTTCTCATTTGTTGATTGACCAAATATGTTTGTTATTTTTTGAAGAATTCTTTT
>PAZG01000016.1 GCA_002715445.1 Flavobacteriales bacterium
AAAAAAGCCACCTCGTTATAAGATGACTTTTTTGCTCCCCCTCTAGGACTCGAACCTAGGACCCTCTGATTAACAGTCAGATGCTCTAACCAGCTGAGCTAAGGAGGAATGATTATCGGCAAATATATATTCAATTCACGAATTAAACAATATCTTTGAAAAAAATTAAATCTATGAGTTTATTAGTTCTAGGTACAGTTGCTTTCGATACAATTGAAACATCTTTTGGAAAAGCTGAAAAAATATTAGGTGGAGCAGCTACATTTACTTCAATAACATCATCATATTTTACAAAACCTGACATCTTATCTATTGTTGGTTATGACTTTCCAAATAAATACATTGAATTACTTAAAAGTTATAATATAAATATTACTGGTCTTGATGTTCACAAAACAGAAAAAACTTTTTTTTGGTCAGGAAAATATCATGAAAACATGAATATAAGGGACACTATAGATACTCAGTTAAATGTTTTAAAAAACTTTGACCCGATAATTCCTGAGGAAATAAATAATCCTGATTTCTTGATGCTTGGTAATGTGGTTCCATCTGTTCAATTAAATGTTTTTAATCAAATCAATAAAAAACCAAAATTAGTTGCAATGGATACAATGAATCTTTGGATTGACAATTGTCATGAAGATTTAATTAAAGTAATTAAAAAAGTAGATATACTAATGATTAATGATCAGGAAATATTAGAGCTTCATCAAGAAAATGATATTAATTTAGCTATTTCCAAATCATTTGAACTGGGTCTAGAATATATCATAGTAAAAATGGGAAGTGAAGGGGCTTTATTAATATCAAAAATGGGTCAAAAATTTAAATGCCCTGCTGTGGAAATAGAACATGTTGTTGACCCAACAGGTGCTGGAGATTCCTTTGCGGGTGGATTTATGGGATATATTGCGGCAAAAAATTCACATACCTTTGATGACTTAAAAAATGCCGTTCGTTGGGGAACTGTAATGGCATCATTCTGTGTAGAAAATTTTGGAACAAAAAACATTATTGGTATTGATGAGTCTTCAAAAAAAAATAGATTTAACTCATTAGTTTAAAATTTATATATCAAAAAAGTCTAGGTAATTTATTCTGTGTGTTTTCAAAGTACTCATCTACATGTAAATCTATCTTATCAGAAGCATCGACCGCTAATTGATCGCATTGCTCATTCTGGGTATGACCACTATGTCCACGAATCCACTTAAATTTTATTTCATGCTTTCTATAAACTTTCAAAAACCTTTTCCATAAATCAGGGTTTTTTTTCTTTTTAAAACCATTTTTTTCCCAATTAAAAACCCAGCCCTTTTCAACTGAATCAATAACATATTTTGAATCACTCGTTATAATTATTTTTTGATTATTTTTTTTAATTGCTTCTAAACCAATAATAACTGCTAATAATTCCATTCTGTTATTTGTTGTTAGTTTATAACCTTGAGATAGTTCAAGCTTTTTATTGGATGCTTCTATAATTACACCGTAACCACCTTTCCCTGGGTTACCTTTTGATGATCCATCTGTATAAATATTAATTATCATTTTTAGAAAATATATATTTTTCAATTATTATTGGATAAAATTTATATTCAAGTTTTTGTACTTTTTTTTGTATATCCTTAGGCTTGTCATTATTAAAAATAGTACACTTAGCTTGAAAAATTATTTTGCCATCATCGTATTCAGAATTAACTAGATGAATAGTTATTCCTGTTTCATTTTTTTGTGCAAAATAAACTGCTTTATGAACATTAAATCCATACATACCTTTACCTCCAAAATCAGGTAATAAGGAAGGATGTATGTTAATAATCTTTTTTGGAAAAATGTTAATTATACTAGCAGGTATTTTTATAAGAAATCCAGCTAAAATTATATATGAAATTTTAAAAGATTTTAAAGTATTTAATAATTTATCGCCCCTCAATATCTCTTGCTTTGAAAATTGTTTAAATGATATTTTTGAGTTATAAGGTTCGAGTAAAGGGGGGCAGGGATTATTACTAACAATTATCTTAATTTGAATGTCATTGATAAATTGAAAATACTCAATAATATTTTTTGCATTCGTTCCTTTGCCAGAAATAAAAATAGCTAGGTTAAACATTTTATAAAAATATACATTATTGTTGAAAACCATGTAAATAAGTCCTAATCTTGTTGTAAATAAATTGTTAAAGAAATTTCTATATTTGAAGCTTATGAAAACAAAAAAAAATATTATGTCTGATATATCATCAAAAGTAAAAGCAATTATTGTAGATAAATTAGTTGTTGATGAAACTGAAGTTTCTGAAAATGCAAGTTTTACAAATGATTTAGGTGCCGACTCATTAGATACTGTTGAGTTAATTATGGAATTTGAAAAAGAATTTAACATACAAATACCTGACGAAGAAGCTGAAAAAATTCAAACTGTAGGAGAGGCTATTAAATATATTGAAAGCGCAACATAAAAAATCTAAATATGTTAAACAGGGTAGTAGTTACAGGACTTGGGGCCCTAACTCCTGTAGGTTTAAATGTTAACGATTTTTGGAAAAATATTATTGCGGGCACAAGTGGCGCCGCTAGTATAACTAGCTTTAACGCCGATAATTTTAAGACACAATTTGCTTGTGAATTAAAAGATTTTGATGCTGAAAAATTTATTGACAAGAAAGAATTGCGTAAAATTGATTTGTTTTCAGCATATGCATTAATTGCCGCAGAGCAAGCCATAAAGGATAGCGCAATAAATTTAGATAAAGTAAATTTAGATGATTGCGGTGTTATATGGGGCTCTGGAATTGGGGGCTTGAAAACCATGATACAAGAAATTGGTGGCTTTTACGAAAGTGACAGACAGCCAAGATTTAGCCCTTTTTTTATTCCGAAGATGATTTCAGATATCGCAGCAGGCCTTATTTCAATAAAATATTCATTTAAGGGTCCAAACTTTGCCACTGTATCAGCATGTGCCTCAGCAACTCATTCAATTATAGATGCCTACAATTATATTGCTATGGGAAATGCTTCTCTTATTGTTTGTGGGGGATCGGAAGCCTCAATTAATGAAGCTGGAGTTGGGGGGTTTAACGCACTAAGAGCTTTATCTACAAGAAATGAGAGTCCACAAAAAGCCTCAAGGCCTTTTGATGTTGATAGAGATGGGTTTGTTCTTGGAGAGGGAGCAGGTGCTTTAATTTTAGAAGACTTAAATCATGCAAAAGCTAGGAATGCAAAAATATATTGTGAGGTAAAAGGAACTGGGGTTTCAGCAGATGCATATCATTTAACCGCACCTCATCCAGAAGGCGATGGTGCATATAGGGTCATGCAAAAAACAATTAATCAAGCTAAAGTAAATCTTGATGAAATTGACTATATTAATGTACATGGCACATCAACACAATTAGGGGATATTACTGAAATAAATGCTATAAAAAAACTTTTCGGAGATGCTGTTTACAATATGAATATTAGCTCAACTAAATCTATGACAGGCCACTTACTAGGTGCGGCAGGAGCTATTGAGTCAATTGCAACAATCTTATCTATAAAAAACAACTGTATTCCACCAACAATTAACTTAGATAATTTAGACCCAAAACTTGACCATAAAATAAATTATACAGCTAATAAATTTCAAAATAGAAATGTTAAAAACGCCTTATGCAATACATTCGGATTTGGAGGGCATAACGCATCAATTTTATTTTCTGAAATAAACTAATTTATGCCAAACCTAGAGCTAAATTTTGAAGAAGAATTTACATTATTTGGCATACGGTCTAATTTTAAGGATTATACTCTGGCATACTATATAAATAAAAAATTAAACATTAATCTCTGCAGAGAGAGTAAAGACCTGTCAATGATATATATGAATCAAAAAATATTTTTTTCATTATTTAATTTTTACGATGAAAAAAATGATAATATGTGGAGTATAATCAAAAACAAAGCAGAGATAATCAATAATAATGATAATATAAATAATTTGTTTAGAAATGATTTAATGATTAGTTATAAATATCTGATTGATGAGCATAAAGAATTTGATTATCTTATAAAAATCAGCGGATTAATATTTAATAAAAAAGAAATAAAATATTTAATTAATAGAATCCATAATATTGAAATAATGACTGAAATTAGTGACATAAAAAAATTATCAATGCAGTCAAAAGAAAACTTATGCTTTTAGCCTATGAAATCGAATAAAATAAAAAAAACTAAAATAATTGCCACAATTGGACCAGCTTCCAATAAGTATGAAATAATAAAAAAAATGATTCTTAATGGAGTGAATTTGTGTAGAATTAATTTTTCTCATACAAATCATGAAGAGGCAGATAAAATTATTTCAAAAATTAAAAAAGTAAATGAAGAAACTGGACACAAGACTGCAATTTTAGGCGATCTACAAGGGCCAAAATTAAGAATAGGGAAGGTTGAAAAAAAAACTATTTTAAAATCAGGGTCAAAAATTTATTTAACAAATAAAAAGTGTATTAGTACATCAAAAAAAATATTTGTTAACTACTCTAGATTAAATTTTGATTTAAACATTAATGATAAAGTCCTAATTGATGACGGTAAAATTAGACTTAAAGTCCTGAGTGTAAATAAATCATCAATTACTTGTGAAGTGATTAATGGTGGCGAAATTAGCTCAAACAAGGGGGTCAATTTACCAACATCTAAACTTTCTCTTAAATCTATCACTACTAAAGATAAACGTGATTTAAATTTTTTAATTAAAAAAAATGTTGATTGGGTTGCTTTATCTTTTGTTCAAACATCGAAGGATATAATTGATTTAAGAAAATTAATAACTAATAAAAAGTCTTCAATTAAAATAATTGCAAAAATTGAAAAACCCCAGGCAATAAAAAATATAAAATCTATAACTAGATCAACAGACGCAATAATGATTGCAAGAGGAGATTTGGGTATTGAAATTCCTATGCAAAAAGTGCCAATTTATCAGAAAAAAATAATTACACTATGTTTAAATTATTCTAAGCCGGTTGTAGTTGCAACACAACTAATGGAAGGAATGATTTTTAACTCAATGACTACTAGAGCGGAAACAAATGATGTCGCCAATGCTGTTTTTGATGGAGCGGACGCTCTTATGTTGTCAGGAGAAACCGCAATAGGAAAATACCCAATTAAAGTTGTTAGGGCTATGAGTAAAATAATTTTAAGCGTTGAAAACTCTGATTTTAAATTAAACGAAAATATTAAACCTCCAGAGAAAAAATCAAATAACAGATATATTTCTGAATCAATATGTTACTATGCATGCAAGTTAGCAGATCAATCTCAAGCCAAAGCAATAATAACATTAACAGCTTCTGGTTATAATGCTCAAAAAATATGTTCAAACAGACCAGAGGCCTTTATATACGTGTTTACTCATAATAAAAAAATATTAAATACACTGAGTTTGCTTAAAGGAGTCTACACTTTTCATTATAATAAATTTAATAGCACTGATGAAACCATAAAAGACCTACATAAATTTTTAATTAAAAGAAAACTAATTAAAAGCGGGGACACGGTTGTTAATATTGGTAGTATGCCAATAAAAGAAAAGGGAATGACAAATATGCTTAAATTAAATACGGTAATTTAATTTAAGCCTTTAAACTGACTTAAAAACCTTTTGTCATTTTCATAAAATAATCTTATATCATCGATTTGATATAATAACATAGCGATACGTTCTATGCCCATTCCAAAAGCATATCCAGAATATTTTTCTGGATTTATATTTACATTTTTTAATACTTTTGGGTCAACCATCCCACATCCCATAATTTCTAGCCAACCTGTACCTTTGGTTATTCTGTAATCTGTCTCACTATTTAATCCCCAAAAAATATCTACTTCAGCGCTAGGTTCGGTAAATGGAAAAAATGAAGGACGAAATCTAATTTTAGTATTTTTTCCAAATAAATTATTTATAAAATACTTAATAATTAATTTTAAATCAGAAAAATTTATATTTTCATCAACACAAAGACCCTCTATTTGATGAAATAAACAATGTGATCTAGCGGAAATATCTTCATTTCTGAATACGCGACCAGGTGAAATTATTCTAATTGGAGGCTTATTAGACTCCATGTAACGAACTTGAACAGAGGATGTGTGTGTACGCAACATCATGTCAGGTTGTAAAGAAACAAAAAAAGTATCCTGCATGTCCCTTGCCGGATGCGATTCAGGCATATTCAATGCTGTAAAATTATGCCAATCATCTTCAATTTCAGGTCCACTAGATAAACCAAATCCAACTTCTCTAAACATTTTAATTATTTTATTTGTTACATGTGAAATTGGGTGAATAGAGCCAATTTTTTCATCTACTCCTGGTAAAGTGAAATCAATATTTGACTTAAATTTAGGAACCCTATTTGTTTTTTGATTTTTATTTAATTTTTCATTGATAATAGTTTTTAGCTCATTTAAAGGGGCTCCAACTTTTTTTTTATCCTCTATAGATAAATGCTTAAATTCAAGAAATAGTTTATTAAGTATTCCATTTTTTCCCAAATACCTATTCCTTATTTCAGTTAAATTACTTATATCTTTTTCATCAAAATTCAAAACTTCTTTTTTTAATTTCTCTATTTCTTGTTCCATTTTTTCTATATTTAATGAATATCAATTTCCAAATTTAATTAAATACTTGGAGTAAATATATTTTATAGTATGAATATGCGCCTTTTATTTTTACCATTATTAATAATTTTCTGTATAGGATGTTATGAAGAGCCTTTTTACAAATTAAATGTAAATGTGGTAAATCAAAATCTTTCTCCTATTGAAAATGCTGAAGTTATTATCTCTGTTCAAGATGAGAATGGTAATATTATTGACTCTGCTAATGTATATAAAACTGGATTTACAAATTCAAATGGTAATATTTTGTTTGAATTTGAAAACTTAGGTTTTTTTAATATTGAGTCTACCAAAATATTTGATAACGGAAATGCTACAATTTGTGGCTCGGCTAGTGTTGGATTAGAAGAAAACACAACAAAAGAAATTACAATTCTTAATACTGAATCCAACTGTAACTAAAAAAAATTTATTTGCGCATCTTCAAAATATTTAATTATACCCTCTTTAAGTAACACATCTTGTTCTTTTGAATTTAAGTTAGGTGCATCAGGATTACTTTTCCAAAGAGGCCAGCCATCTTTATCTCTTTTAATAAATTGAAAATAGCCATGAGAGCTTAACATTTTACATATTGCTATATGTAATAAATCTAATTTCTCATTTTTTGTAAATTCTCTATACCCCTGCCCTAATTCATTAATGCCAATTAAAAATAAAATAGCTTGTAGATCTAATTTTTCACCTGAACCAAACTGATTGCTTACAAAAAGAACTAACTTTTCCCATTTTTCATTTTTAAGAACCATGTATAATGCTTAATAAATTATATCAACAAATTTATGTAATTTAATAATATGATTAATTTACTAGATGTTATATTAATAATCTTTTTTTTATGGAAAGGGTGGAGAGGGATGAAAAATGGTTTTATCTTAGAGTTTGGAGGTTTTTTAATTATATATATTAGTTTTATAACCTCTACTAGCCAAAATTTTTTTACTGATATTTCAATTGAAATCATGAAGTTATTTAATATTTCTTCTGATTATAAATGGTTATTTTGTTTTTTCTGTATTTATGTAATGTTATTTCTAATACTAAGAATAATTAACAGTCTAATTAAAACATTAGCATTAGGTTATGTAAACGGATTATTAGGTTGTTTGTTTGGTGTAATTAAATGGTGGGTCATTTTAAATGTCATGGTTTTTGGATTTATGTTTGCTAACAAAAAAATAAATTTAAAACCAGAAGCAAATATTTTGAATGAAAATATAGTTCAAAATAGTCTTGTTTTTAAGTTAATTAAATATACTTTAAATAAATCTACAAGTTATTTTTAATCTACTAAGGACTTTAATGCTGGTAACTGCTCTTTTTCAAAAAATTCTAACATCGCCCCCCCTCCAGTTGATAAGTATGAGAAATTGAAATTTTGATTAAACTTATTTATTGCAGCAATGGAATCTCCACCACCGATTACACTATATGCCCCCAATTTAGTGGCAATATTAATTGATTGGGCAATTATTTTCGTTCCATTTTCAAAAGGACTATACTCAAAAACACCTAAGGGGCCGTTCCATAAAATTTTATTTGAATTTTTTATAATCTTATCAAATTGCTTAATTGACTTAGGACCTATATCAGCGCTCATCTCATCCAAAGGTATGTCTTTAATATCACGTGTTTTAGTTAATGAATTATTTGAAATTTGATTCGTAGATATACAATCTAGTGGTAAGTGAATTTTACAATTATATTTTTTTGCTTGGTCAAGTATTATTTTAACTTTTGAAACTTGATCGGGTTCAAATAAAGAAGATCCAACCTTGCCGCCTGAATAAACAATGAACGTATGAGCCATTGCTCCGCCAATAATAATATTATCACATAAAACTATTAATTTTTCAATTAATTTTATCTTAGTTGATATCTTTGATCCACCAATAATAGCTGTAAATGGATTTAAGGGGCTATTTTTAATTTTGGATAAATGATTAATTTCTTTTTGAAGTAAGAAGCCAGCAAACTTTTTTTTATAAAAATACTTTGGAATTATAGTCATCGAAGTGCTCTCTCTATGTGAACATGCAAACGCCTCATTCACATAATAGTCCACATTTGATATTAATTCTTTTGCTAAGAAATGATTTTTTTCAGTAGCCTGTTTTGTTTTTCCAATTTTTTCATCACTTAAAAACCTAATGTTTTCTAATAATAACACCTCACCATTATTTAGGTCACATCTTAATTTATTAGCTTTTTTACCTACAATATTCTCACAAAATTTAACAGTACAGTTTAGCATTTTTGAAAGCGCATGATAAACTAAATTTAAAGATAAGTTTGCTGATTTCTTTTGTGGCCTACCAAGGTGAGAAATTAATATAACCTTATTTTTATTTTTAATTAAACTATCAATAGTTGGTATAACATTTATTATTCTAGTGTCATCAATAATTATTCC
The DNA here is from genome assembly GCA_002715445.1 of Flavobacteriales bacterium. Lineage (GTDB taxonomy): Bacteria > Bacteroidota > Bacteroidia > Flavobacteriales > TMED113 > TMED113. The sequence goes on from PAZG01000016.1 coordinate 9,104, forward strand.
ATCATTTATAGGCACATTAAAATCAACTCGCATAAGTACAGTTGAATTTTCTATTTTATTTTGACTTAAATATCTCATTAAATTATGCTAAATAATGGCTAATTCTATTTTTGTAATTTTGTGTTATGAATTTTGAAACAATTTTATCAAACAAAACTAACCATAAAATATTAATACAGGATGTGAATCTTAAAAAGATTCCTCATGCTCAACTATTTCACGGAAGTGAACAAAGTGGAGCGCTGTCTTCTGCAATTGCTTATGCACAATACATTTTTTGTGTAAATAAAAAAAATGATAAAGCATGTAATATCTGTGGGAATTGTAAAAAAATGGATTTACTTATACATCCTGACTTACATTTTTCATTTCCTGTTTCATCTCCCCCAAAGAACCCTATTAGTTTGGACTATATAGATTTATGGAGAAATTTAATGTTAGAATCTACATACTCTTGCTTCGAAGAATGGAGTAATCTTGTTTCTGAAACCAATAAAAAACTAATTATAAATAAGTATGAAATAGAAAAAATTAATGACTTATTACAAAAAAAATCTTACCAAGGGGGTTATAAAATCTTTATAATTTGGCTAGCTGAAAGGTTAAATAAAGAAGCTTCAAATAAACTNTTAAAAAATTTAGAAGAGCCGCCTGAAAAAACTGTTTTTATCTTAATTAGCAATGAAAAAGAAAAACTATTAGATACNATTTTATCAAGATTAAGAGTTTTAAAATTCAACCCATCATTAGATAAAAATTTTAATTTCCATGAAAAATACAATNATAGCTTTAAAAAAAGATTTGCAGATTGGATGAGGTTATGTTTTTTTATTATTAAACAAAAAAAAATATTGGAGCTAACTCAATGGNTTGANGAATTAGCTAAAACAAAAAAAGATAATCAAATTAATTTTTTGAAATTTTCAATAAGTTGCTTCAGAAATGCATTTTTATACAANTATAATGTAAATAAGAGTNTAGATATTATTGATGAATTTGACGATTTTACATTTTCAAAATTTTCAAAATTTGTTGATAGAAATAATATCTTCGAAATATTTCATATTTTAAATAAGTCAATATATTATATAAATAGAAATGGAAATGCTAAATTAATAATAATGGATTTATCAATTAATCTATCTAAGTTTCTTAATAATTATAAGAATGAAAGCTAAAATTAGTGTCTTTATCTTAGCAGTAGTTTTAACTGCTATAATATCATACCCCGTTTTGTTTGATGGTGTGATTGAATCTAAATCTAAAGATTTTAAAAGCTCTATCTGGACNAGTAGTAATACTTTAAAGTTTGAATTTGATTTTGAGGAAACTGACTCTATTAATATTAATTTGTTTTTTAGAATAGATAATAATTTTGATCAATTTTCAAATTTGATATTATTTTGCGACTTAATTAATGGNGACTTAAATGACACTATTTCTGACACACTTAATATAAATATATTTGATTCTTGGGGAAAGTGTTTAGGAAGCGGNCCAAGTGAAATAAAAACATTTGAACATAATTTTAAAGAAAATTATACATTAAATAAAGGAAAATACTTTCTAAATATTTTACATGGTATGAGGGTTGATTCCTTATACGGTATAAAAGACTTTGGTTTTAAAATAACACAATAATATTTATATGATGATAGTAAAAATCNTATTAGTAGTCTTATTATCACTAATTCCTCTTACATCTTATTTAGCAATACTGTGGTGGTCATATAATAATTACAAAGTATCAAAAAAACCATTCTTTTTAATTGTTTTTANAGCACTTTGCAGTATTANTATAATCNTTATTTCAAGCTATCTATATTGGNGNTNCTTCCATTCACATATTGCNTTAANNATGTTTTCTATATTCATNATTTTTTCATTCCTATATTTTTTAATTTGTAGAAGATTTTACTTNAATAATTTNAAAAAAAACACATACTGGNANTCTCTTTTGAAGCATACTGTATTACANGGNGCAATTCTAATATGGTTTCCTATAATATCAATAGGTATTATTNCTAATTTATTTNTACTAGCTAATAATAGTGATTTACCAACATTTNAAGAATTAGAAAAAGAAATACCTACAAACTTAGCTACGCAAATATTNTCATCAGACGGTGANNNTTTAGGTACTTTTTTCAAAGAAAACAGAACAAATGTTGAATACAATGAGATTTCTTTAAATGTNATAAATGCNCTAATATCAACAGANGANGAAAGATATTATAACCACGCTGGTATAGATTTTAAATCTACGTTTAGGGCGGCAATTTTCTTGGGTAAAAAAGGGNGNGCNAGTACAATTACTCAACAACTTGCAAAAATGTTGTTTTCTAAAAGACCNAAATCAAAGTTAGAAAGGGTAAAGCAAAAATTTGGAGANTGGATTATAGCTGTTAGACTTGAAAAAAATTATACTAAAGAAGAAATAATTACTATGTATCTAAATAAATTTGACTTTATTAATCATGCTGTAGGTATTGGTTCAGCTGCAGATACATANTTTAATAAATCTGCNANTGANCTNAANATTGANGANTCTGCAACNCTNGTNGGTATGGCTAAAAATCCTTCTTACTATAATCCTAGAAGNTTCCCAGAAAGAACAAAGGAAAGAAGAAATATTGTACTTAGTCAGATGGTGAGAAATGGGTATATTACTAAAAATGAATTTGATTCTCTAAAAAATATTGGATTAAATCTATCATTTAAAAAAGTTGATCATAACATTGGTAGCGCAACCTATTTTAGAGAACATCTTAGGGAGGAGGTTCAAAAAATTTTGAATAAAAAAGAAAATCATAAAGCAAATGGAAGTCCTTATAATTTATACACAGATGGCTTAAAAATCTATACAACCATCGATTCTAGATTACAAACATTTGGAGAAGATGCAATAAAAGAACACTTACAAACACTTCAAAATTCTTTTTATAATCATTGGAATAATGAAAAAGATTTTCCGAACGCTCCGTTTGACACCACTTTTAGACAAGGTCAAGTTGATACAATATACCAGTCTGCTATGATTAGTAGTGATAGATATATTAAAAGATGGGGTGAGGAAACTACCCAACTTAATAAATCTTATAATATTATAGAGCTCAAAAATAAATTAAATACTTTAGAAAATAAAAATGAACTGAAATCTATAAGACAAGAGATTGAAAAAATAAAAAATAGCAATAATTATATAAACGACATAGAAAAAATAAAAGACAAACTGAAAAATGAATTTAACAGGCCAGTAAAAATGAATGTTTTTTCATGGAAAGGAGAAATAGACACTATAATGAGCCCAATGGATTCGATAAAATATTACAAATATTTTTTACACTCAGGNTTACTATCAATTGACCCAAAAAATGGGCACATCAAAGCATGGGTTGGTGGAATAGATNATAAATACTTTCAATATGATCATATAACAAGCAAGAGACAAGTAGGGTCTACTTTTAAACCTTTTGTNTATGCCACTGCAATAGATCAATTTAAATACTCACCCTGCAGGTTGGTTGCAAACACACAAGTTATTTTTGAAAAGGGNCCTAAGTATAACTTAGAAGAAGATTGGATGCCTAAAAATGCAAACAATAAATTTGGGGGAAATTTTACTCTACTTGAAGGATTAGCTAAATCGAAAAATTCAATAACAGCTTTACTAATGAAAGAAGTTGGACCTAAGCGTGTCGTTGAAATGGCAAAGAATATGGGNNTTAAAACAAAATTGTATCCTGTACCATCTCTATGTTTAGGAACAATAGAGTTGTCTCTTGAAGAGATGGTNTCATCTTATTGCACTTTTGCAAATAACGGTCAACATCAAGAACCTATNTTTATTACAAAAATTGAAGATAAAAACGGGACCATTATTGCTAACTTTTCNTCAAATTCTAATGAAGTATTAAGTAATGAAAAAAACTACATTATGGTAAAATTACTGCAAGGGGTTGTAGAAATAGGATCGGGTAACAGGCTCAAGTGGAAATACAAATTAACCAACGAAATTGCAGGAAAAACAGGAACAACTCAAAACCATACAGACGGATGGTTTATTGGATTTGTTCCTAATTTAGTTACAGGAGTATGGACAGGAGCAGAAGATTCATCTGTTCGTTTTAGAGATTTAAACTTAGGNCAGGGAGCTAATATGGCACTACCTATTTGGGGNTTATATATGCAAAAGATTTATGAAAAAAATAATTTAAACATATCTAAAGAAAATTTTAAAATTCCTAAAAATGGCGTTTCAGTAAATTTAGATTGTGACAAGGAAAAACAAAGAAATAATGATATATTAGAAGAGGATTTTGATTAAATATTTTATATGATTGATAAAAAAGTTTTAAATGCAGAAGAGGCGGTAAAAGACATAAGTGACGGTTCCACAATAATGCTTGGAGGGTTTGGGTTATGTGGAATACCCGAAAATTGCATTGATGCACTAGTTAATAAAAGAGTAAATGGCCTAACGTGTATATCAAATAATGCGGGAGTTGATGACTTTGGAATAGGCTTATTATTACAAAATAAACAAGTCAAAAAGATGATTTCATCTTATGTTGGTGAAAACGCAGAGTTTGAAAGGCAACTATTAGAAGGAGAATTAGAAGTTGATTTAATTCCTCAAGGAACACTAGCTGAAAGGTGTAGAGCTGCTGGTGCTGGAATACCAGCATTTTATACTCCAACAGGTGTTGGGACAGAAGTAGAAGTGGGAAAGGAAATTAGGGTTTTTAATAAAAAAAAATATTTAATGGAAACTGCTTTTAATGCTCAGTTTGCAATTGTTAAAGCTTGGAAAGGGGACACAGCTGGAAATCTTATATATAAAGGTACTGCAAGAAATTTTAATCCAATGATGGCAGCGGCAGGAAAAATCACAATAGCTGAAGTAGAGGAGCTTGTAGAAGTTGGTGAATTAAATCCAAATTTTATTCATACTCCTGGAATATATGTTCAAAGAATATTTCAAGGTAAAAACTACCAAAAAAGAATAGAACAAAAAACAATTTCTAAATAACTATGCCACTAGATAAATTTCAAATAGCAAAAAGAATTTCGAAAGAATTAAAAGACGGTTACTACGTTAACCTTGGTATTGGTATACCTACTCTTGTAGCAAATTATATTCCAAAAAATATAAATATTGTTTTACAATCTGAAAATGGATTACTAGGTATGGGGCCTTTTCCAAATGAAAATAATGTAGACGCAGATTTAATTAACGCAGGTAAACAAACAATTACAACCCTAAAAGGATCGGCTTTATTTAGTTCAGCTGAAAGTTTTGAAATGATAAGAGGGGGGCACATTGATATGACTGTGTTGGGNGCAATGGAAGTTGCGGAAAATGGAGATATTGCAAACTGGAAAATTCCTGGCAAAATGGTTAAAGGTATGGGNGGTGCAATGGATTTAGTAGCAAGTTCTGAAAATATTATTGTAGCCATGATGCATACNAATAAAAAAGGTATGTCAAAACTACTTAAAAAATGTACTCTGCCAATTACAGGAAGAAANTGTGTAAAAAAAATAGTTACAAACTTAGCAGTAATTGAAATAACTGAAAATGGATTTCAATTAAAAGAAAAAGCAAATGATGTTAGTGTAAATGAAATTATTGAAGCTACTGAAGGAAAATTAATTATACCTAAAGAAGTGCCTAATATTGCTTTATAATCAGTTAAAAGTATTTCTTTAATTCAANCCTTGCATTATGTATAAATTGTTCTTTATTTAACCTTCCATTATACTGAAGNGATAAACTAGTTTTATTTATTGACTTTAAAANAGATATTCTTATTTCCATCCCTTTTCCATTGGGAAGGCCCTCTAACATTTCATGACCTAAAGAAGAGAAAGCATTTCCCGAATATTTCATATTAAAAGCCATAATAGATTTCTTTATAANAACATTATTAGGNAGGGAAAAGTTTAAATCTAAATTTAACTTTTTTCCAGTTAAGGTTTCGTTATTTGTATTGTCTTTATTGGCATATGCAAAAGAAATTGAAGGACTTATTTTTTTAAGGTCAATTAATAACTCTGATTTAATTTCATTTTTATTGANTTTATAATTTCTNTCAATCATATTATTATTATTAACCTTATTATAATTACTTAAATAGTTTATGTTAAAAACAAACATGTGATATGTTTTTTGTAACTGAAAATTATGACCTAATATTTTTTTAAATTCTTCTCCTGAAGTTAAGGTGTTTTTCAATAAACTATTTTTGATTTTATATGTAAATAAATAATTATTATTAGACTTGTAAATAAAATTATTAATTATATTAAAATTAAGATTCAATGTTTTTTCATTTGAAAAACCCAGTGAAAATGGATTAAATATCATTGATANATCATCTGATAAAAACTTTTTATCAATTTGTAAATTAAGNGTATTTTGTGNTCTAGATAATAATGTTAATAATTTATTTTTNTTAGAATCAGGATTAATATTTATTTGGTGGTTAAATCTTAAGTTCCTTACATTAAATGANTCACTNGAAGGAAAAGAAACTCTAATNTAATCAGCAGTATCAACAAAGGTTGANTTTTCAAATTCATNAAATTCTTCTAAACCATTATTATTATAATCGTTCCATGAATAAGNACCATAACCAGGNTTAACTTTGACAAATCTATAATCTCTAATATATTCTTTACCGTTACTTATTTCATAATAACCATTAAAATNTATCATNCGATTTAAACCNAACGTATANGTAACGCGNGCCATTATATTTTCCTCATTCTTTANTTCATTTTCTATCAANGATTTATAATTAGAATANCTTGAAAGTAAATTTATTTTAGCGTGTTTTTTTTGAATTAATGATGATTTTAATTCAAAAGTNTTTTCATTAGTATTNCCAATACTATCTGGTTTTAAATCAAATCTATTAACATAATTAAAGTCTAATATGTTTTTTTCATTTTTTAAGATAGAAGAAAACAACATTAATTTATTATAATTACTTTTTGTTAAAGGATTAAATAAATCATATTTTCTTTCNCCTATATTATTTACACCATAGGTTAATTTTCCTCTTTTTTTTATAAGCATATTATATTGGATGAAAGTTGTATTTCTTTTTTCTGTATAATCTTTTAATAAAGTACTAAATAGTTTAGACTCTATTTTTTCTTTATTAAAGTCCGCAATAAAAGTATGTAAATATTTATTCTGATTATTTATATTCATTAACTCAAAAGAATAAGAAGATTTTCCATAATTACTTAAATCTGAAATAACATTTATTTTTAATTTATGCTGATTAGAGGAGTTAAAAAGTGAGTCTGAAATGTTCCAATTTCTTTGAAACTCCAAATTGCGAGTTCGATCAATAAACTCAAATTTTTGATCTAAATATTCATAATTAATATTAGTTTGCAATTTTGTGCTTTTTAAAAATATATACTTTTTNCCAGNAATATTCATTGTCCATCCAATATTATTTTCATCATTAATACTAGAAAAAGTATTTTCATCGTAATTACTTAATCCAACATTTAAAGAAAAATTATTATCATTTTTATTATAACTAAAACCGGCCATNAATATTTGTTTTTTTTNGGGTGTAGTTAATANTTTTCTAGGCTCGTAGTCTCCCTGATTAACTCCATTCAATGGGGCAACCCAAGTGAATATATTTCCATTGATTAAGCTTTGGTCTAAAACATAATTACCTAAACCNTCTCCAACAAATTCAAAATTAACATTATATAAAGTATCTGTTGGGTTGTTGGAGAAAATATAAATAGTCTCTTGTGTTGAATTAATTAGAGTAGTATCTTTTTTTGTGTAAAGTATCTGTGANCTGTTTTCAGAATANTTTACAGTATTAAAAATATTAGAGTAAATTAAATCATCTCCTCCACTAATCATTTGATTAATTTGCCCCTCTGAAAAAGATATAACAGGGTTGTTTTTATTATCTTGCTCAGTAAAAAAGTTAAATTTAAATTTAAAATTCCCTTTTTTAATTTCAGACCCAAAATTAGATAGCCAACGAAAATAATCTTGTCCACTATATTGAAACTCTATGATTATTCTTTGATTCTCATTAAGAATAGTATTAGGTGTGAAAATAATTTCACCTGTATTATAATTTATAGTNTAATCTTTANTAACCCCTTTATTTATTTTTACACCATCAATGTAAACAGANTCACTATTAGGNATGATTAAAACAAATAACTCATTATTNCTTCCTGTTAATTTATACGGACCCTGGTTTCCATTTATTGGATTAATTTTTTGCCTTCTAAATATATTTTTGGTTATACCAACAGATGCTCTTGTGACAATATTTGAATCGGCATAATTATAATTTAAACCGATAGCATTTCGTGTAAAATTGATAAATGGATTTGGAAGATTTCTAAAGACGACATCTCCACCTTTTAAAAAAAACTTATCTCCATAAAGTTTTATATATATTCTATCTAGTTCTTGTAAAGAAGTTGTGCTTTGGCCGTAAGTAACGGGTATAGAAGAATCTGAAATATTACAGTCTAAAAATAAATTTTCAGAGAGTTTACCAGATATTCGTAAGTCTACGTCTGTATTTATTGAAAAATTTTGATTGTTTCCACTTGAAAATCCTCTTTTAACTGTACCACTTGTTTGTATATCAGTGCT
>PAZG01000017.1 GCA_002715445.1 Flavobacteriales bacterium
AACCCGTGTTCGAATCGCGGTGGGGCCGCTCTTATTCCTCTTCATTGACTAGAGTCACGCTTTCGTTTAATGCAGCCCTAGCAGATGCATTGATCAATGGTAAAATTGCTAATGCAACACACATTAGCATACAAACTCCACATAAGTAAGACATTAGTTCAGTAATAGTTGTGACTTCTTTAGGGAGCATCTTATCTGAAACTTGTACCATCATCCAAGTACCTCCAAACCCTCCTAGTAGCCCAATTGATGAACCTACAATCGACAGCTTAACTCCAAGCATGTTTAGCCTGAATAGTAGGAAACCTCCTGCCAGAACTAATCCTCCTCCAATCAGTAGCGAGTACCCGCGAACCGAATAAGCGCCATCATTTCGCACTTCATCGTGATATTCCTGATATTCTTCTTCAGTGATGTTAATCTCTTGGTTCTGATAGTTCCCCAAAATTGCATCTAGGTCAGCATCGGGAAAATCATCAGCCATTGAATTTTGGAAGTCACCCCACCCTACTAACACCATCAAAATTGAGCCCATGATTAGTAAGATTGCGATTGTTTTGGGCCCTTTTTTGTCAGGCCGAGGGGCGAATAAAGACGCAGGAGGGGCTAAACTATCTTCACTATCCATTCTAATTGAAACACCATCATTCATTCGAGCATCCCTCCAACCCTGAACGCAACTCAACCGGTATAGGTAATGATTCCATGTTTTTCATACTAACACAAACAGTAACCTGTTCGCTAGACCATAGTAACTCCCCGTGTTGATTGTGGAATCTGTACTGCCAAGTACACGACTTAACTCCAACCTTAGAAATCCAGATTGTCGCGTTAATCGTGTCTCCATATCTGAACGGAGCATGAAACTCTGACTTTATGTCAACTACTGGAAAACCGACCTCCATTTTTTGAAGGATGTGAGGGTAGTCTATTCCACACATTGCCTCCCAGCATTCTTCAAAGAACCGATGGGCTAGGTCGAAAATTCTCGGATAGAAGGCGATACCTGCCATATCAAGCATTGGAAAGTCTACGCGCCGAGATAGCTTAACTGCCATGAACTTGCGTGATGGCTATACTTCTTCAAGCATCCTCGGGCTTGGGCCATTTTTTTGCCAATACCTTGGCAAGGTCATCATCCAATTTTGCATTCCACCAATCAGTTCCCTGCCAAATAGCATAACGCCCACGAATCCCTCTTATGTCCGCTCCTTCGAAGGAACAATTTCTGAAGTTGGACAGGTTAAGTCTAGCCTTACGTAAATCTGCACCTCGAAAATCGCAATTGTCGAATGCGGATTTCATTAGATCCACTTCGACCATAGAAGCACGTCTGAAGTCCGACTCGACAAAGTTGCCTTCAGTCAAATCAGCATTATCTAGTATGCATCTTCTAAAATCTGAGCGCGGATGATTTCCTCTTCTGAGTAATTCACCTGCATGGTTCTGAAACGACCAATCCAATGGTACTTCTTCATTGTCGGTACTGCTGCCCGACATCACCATACAAACACCTCAATATCGGCTGCGCTTGTCTAAATGCGCTCTTCCTTCAGGAGTCAAAATAGCGTAACGGTTTTTCTCCTTAGCAGAGGGAGGCGTAACCAAGAAACCGCGTTCCCTTAACCTGTTTAGATACAGGGAAAGATTGCCTGGGGGCTCTAAGCCCGCATCTTCGAATAGTTGATCTATGACCCTAGGAGGGCTGTCGTTGACACCCTCTACATCACGTAGATATTGAATAGCACCGAGCACTTGATCCGGTTTGCGGATTAGGCTACAGTTCTCGATTAATGCTCTGAATGCAGAGCCACGCTCAGGTAGTCCCGCATCTCTCGCTGCTTCAACAGCGGCTTCGATGGCCCTTTCTCTAGCGTTACGGATTCTTGACAGGGCGATAGACCAACTATCGTCCTCTTTTACCCTTGTAAGGCGCTCGTGAACACTCGTTTGTGCACCTGAAAGGTCAATTTCAACATTGCCTGCTCTGATTAAAACTCTAGCTTCATCATTCATTTTTGACCCTCCAATTGCGCCACCATGCACTCTTAACTGCTCTACACTAGTTCGTTTAAGCGACCCGAATGCAACAGTTGCTGAGCGAATGTTTGTATTAAAGGCCTGTTTGCCCCAACAATTTGTGTTATTTAACGGCCCTAGATAAATAACACGCCGGAAATTCAATTATTTGATGAAATTGATATTGATGACTCACAATCTAGGATAAGGCACTTGAAGGGGCGTCATATTCATTCAACACCTCGGGTGCTTATATGCGACAAATATCCCCTGTTTTGGTCATGTTATTACTGGTAGGTTCTTGTGTTCCAATCGGCCTTGTCTCTGCTTCTGGCGAGTCTACTACAATTAATACATTTAGTGGCGGTTTAGCAACTGTGGATGTGGTGCTGCAAGGAGGTGTCACGAATAATTCTGCAGCCATTGAGGTTCCAAGAAATGTGACATTTACAAACGCGGGATTCCAAGTTAGTGTAGATGCTAGCGATACCAGTCCGGGTCAAGTGTGGATCGACTTTGATGAGGATGGAACTTACGAATGGGAATTCACGAGTACAGGATATGGAGATATTGGGCATCAGAATCATTTCTATGATGGTAATGATTGGTATGTCTCTAGTGTGAACGCAGGAACATCATCTGCTCCTGGTGTCATGCTGCCATCTTTAGCAACGATTCAGTCTTCCAATCTGAATGTCAGCTTTTCTCCAAATGCAGGCGGTGGTTTCTATGCCATTGGAGGACACCAGCAGGTTATCGAGTCTGACCATGATAATGATGGGAATTCAGAACCTATTTTCCTGTCTAATATCCAAACCAATTTTTCCACATCAATCGTTTGGGCAGATTGGTCCGCTGCCAGTGGAATAACCACTTCGACTCCAATACAAACCTGTGATAACGCATCATCAATTTCAGTTGGGGACATCAATGGAGATGGAGCCGATGATATCGTAGCATTCTCTAAGAATTCTGGTATGGCATGTATTCACATGGCCAATGGGTCATCTTACGATCCTCTTCAAAACCAGAGTGTGAGTAGTGGCCTAATTGGAGCAGAATTAGGAGATATCGATTCAGATGGTGTTGCAGAAATCATATCCATAAGTTCGGGCGGAATACTATCTTACCAAGCTTGGAACAATTCTACTGGCCTGACACATGTATCCAATGAGTCTGTACCAATGAACGGCTCAGCTGGAATGCCAGCGGGCCTGGTATCATTGTACGTCGGTGACTTTTTTGGCACAGGCAACATCTCAGCATTGATTATGGATCAGACTGGACATTGGACGCTTTGGCAAGAATTCAATGGCCTGTGGGGAGGCCCAATTACGAAATTCGATGATATTAGTATGAGCGAGATGTTGACTGATTTAGACGGGGACGGCGATATAGATGTCATCGGACTAAATGAGCAGGGCTACGCATTCAGAATTAATGATGGAAGTAAATGGGATTTAACATCATTCCAAGCCCAAGTCGATTTGCTCAATTCAACAATTGTTGATTTTGACAATGATGGTGACCTAGATTTGATGAATCCAAATCCTGGACTTTCTGATGGTGTTGCGTCTACGGTTGAAGGCAACATAACTTTGCGGACAATCAATGCAACCAACATAAGTGGCGTCTCGACATTGGAATTACAACCATGGTCAATTCCTACTTCAATCATCACAATGGACTTGGATGGCGATGGAGTACTTGAGCACGTAGTATCTGCAGGCGAATCATCTCTAGGAGTATTCATCGGGGGTTGGCACACCATTGCGTTAGATGCTGATGGAGACAACAATGTGGAAATGACTAGGACAGGGTATGCNGGAGANTCATCAAATGGACTAGANCCTTTGACTATGATTGACGAGATGAACGGNATAAAGGATGATTTGGCGATATTAATNCCCAATCAACCATCAATCGTTGACGGCTATGGTATATCGATGACGAATTATTCAATGAATGTGAAATCAACAGGTGATGGTGATTTCAATTTCACAGATATGGACATTGGATATGATTGTACATTCTATGTTAGTCCTAATCCGCATGTTTCAGGGAATTTGACAAATGTTCTCAATCAAGGTATGACAGCTGGTACTGGGAATTACACAGTGAATATTCCAGTTAATTCAACCAAGGCGGGAACTATTTCATTGACCAATATTGCAGCAAACCACATTCCTGGTGCGCCGAATTTATCTTTGCCAATTACACCTACTCTGATACTACTATCAGCAACACCTGAAGAGATTACACTAGCTTGGAATGATCCGGTTGAATTCGGATTAGATTTTATCGAATTNGAAATATTTAGACTAGAATCTTCGAATGCAACGGTANATCTAATCGATGTTTATAATTCGACTAGGGACAATCAAACTATTGATTCAAATGTATCAGTTGGCTCTACTTATTGGTACTCAGTACGTTCAGTTCACACCTTTGGAATAGCATCAAATCTGTCTAATGTTTTACAAGTTACTGTTCCTTATCCTTCACCACCTGCAGCGATTTCCGGATTGGAATTGAATGATGTCGGAGCGGATCAGGGCGGAGTATTGGAATTATCTTGGAATCATTCGCAGGATGAATTTGCCAATTATGAAGTGTATCTTGAGACATCTCAATTTACTAGTATTTCAGGCTTGAATCCATTAATGAATATTTCATCTTCTCTAAATTCAACAGTTATCTCGAACCTTACCGATGGACAGGAGTATTGGGCTGCAGTTGTTGCAGTAGACCAATATGGAAACAAAACNACTGCGGTCTTATCCGTCGGCCCCGCTTATCCTAGAAACGATGTACCTTCGGCGGTAAATCTGCAATTGGTAGTAAGCCCCCAAACTGCGATAGGTTCTCCTTTTAATCTGAATATTAGCGCTGATGTTGATGGTGCGCAAGTAATTCCAAATGGAACAATTGTGATATCGATGCAAACCAACACAGGAACCTATCCTATTGCTAGTGACTGGAATTCAATTAATTTGAGTGACTTCTCACAATTAGTATCTTTTGCTAGTGACATAAGCGGAGAAGTCACATTCTGGGCAAATTACAGCGGAGATGCTGGAGATCAACAGAACAGACCAATAGCAGCAGCTTCAACTTCTGCAACTACAATGGTTACAGTGGGAGCAGACTTCTCCTCGGCAGAATCTGTTTACGAGTTGGATTGGGAGAACGAGACTAGTGTTAGAGTGGATTTAACCGCTATTTATCCAAGCCAGCAGCCATTACTTGAAGGAGCAACATTCACCTGGACTGCATACAACAATACAACGCAGAATTCGAGCTCGGGAAGTGAAGTAATTACTAATGGATTCAAACAGTTCATAGTTACTTTCTCAGAGCCCGGTACATTGTTTATCAATTTGACAAATCCATCATGGGTGGATGCGGGTATGAATTCATTGCAGATACCATTAGTATTGTATGGAACAGTCGCTGAGGAGAACGATACAGAAGANAATGAGACAGAAACACCTTGGTCGCCAGATGTAATGTTAGATGTGACATTGGATTGCGGAACTGTAGTGATTGACCCATCAATTGACCAAGATTTGGAATGTATAATTTCCAACCCAAATAACTACACAATTGATGTATCTCTAGAGGCCGATGGTTGGTCTCAGTGGGATTCATTTATCCTATTCGAACCAAGTGCAGGACAGAGCGAATTTGAGTTAACTGATTCTGAGACAAAAACAATTGAGATCAGAGTTGAGATTCTTCAAAATTTGTCAGAAAATGGTTTGTCAAATGGATTAATGCAGATAGATTTGCGTCAAGGACCAACCGAATATACAAGCCCGGGGGACAAGCCGCTTACATTTGACATACAATGGACTTTGAAGGGCGAAGATCCAGTAATTAATATTCCATCTGAGGATAACAATACCAATCAAACTACAACCTCTCCTGACGATTCCTCTTCTGGAAATACAGTTCTGATAGCAGGTGGNGTAATTGGCGTTGCAGTTGTTGGATTAGTNATTTTCATTGTACTAAGGATCAGAAACAGCGATTTGGAAGATTGGGAAGAAGATGACCTAGACTTTGAACCCGAAGTCGAAGAAACTGGAAGAATATCCAAACCTCTTCCAGTAGGNGTTGCGCTAGATGAATTTGAGGACAAGACGATTGTCGACGATTCACCAGACCGGCCTGATTTCATTGCAGAATTCGATGAAGAGGATTCATACGAAGAATATGAAGAGGACCCCGATTCAGAATATCAAGAATCTTCGGATGATGATTCAGGAATTACTGTCGATGAACACGGTACTGAATGGTACGAAGATGAAATCGGAGTTTGGTGGTTCAGAGATCCCGGTGAAGAAGATTGGTCTGAATATGTAGAGTGATTTCGTAATACCTTTGAATGAGGGAATAGGAGGGTCATGTATGGCGGGTCAGGCAACTTACGACTTGGTGTTGCATAAGGATGCAGATCCCTCTACTAGCGGTGTCGCCATTTGTGGTTTTTCAACCGTTGGAATGGTAGGAGTTATTGCTGCATCCCATATGATTAGTCAATTGAATTTGAAACAATTAGGAACGGTTTTGAATGCTGAATTCCCTGCCATGGCATTGGTTCACCATGAGGTTCCAAAACATCCAGTTAGGGTGTACCANGGTGACGGAGTTGGCGTTTTCACTGCAGAGGTTAGATTTGGGCCAGAGCGCGATGTATTATTCGCAAACACTGTTCTTGATTGGTTCACGAAGGGCGGTTTTGACCAGTTGATTGTNATCGACGGAGTCGCTCGTGAAAATATGGATGATAGAGATGACTCCCTATACGGAGTAAGTTCATCTCCAGTGGGTCGTGAAAGATTGAAGAAGGCAGGAATTGAGCCAGTTAGACAAGGCATCGTTGCTGGAATTGCAGGTTATTTGATNGCAGAGGGGGATCGTCTTGGACTAGACGTCACAGCGATTTTAGCTGATTGCAATCCAATGTATCCTGATGCCAGAGCTGCAGCATTGGCTGTTGAGGCCGTTACAGATTTGACCGGCATTGACATCCCACTATCATCACTTCTTGAGGATGCAAGAAAAATTGAGGATAGTGTTCGCGAAGTATTTGAGAACTCACAGACAATGCTGCCTGCGCCTGATGATGAAATAGACCCATCATTCGGCTAATCGAGCCACATCGAGAACTGTTTCCCAATCAGCATCAGTAGCGAACATTGGCTCAGGCATATGACACCTAGCCATTCTATATCCCCTTTCTTCAAGTCCAGATTTTAGTTTCTTCATCGAAGGGATTTGTCCAACTCCGGCTGCTACTCCTAATCCATCAATTGCTACCAGCAAGTGGTCACCTGATAGCAAATCTGCTGACTCTGATATATGTCTAACACTTCTTTCAATTTCTCTTTGCGAGTGTTCGATGTCTAGTTCACTCCAGTCTTCGGGATAGTCAACCACTCTTCCTGCGCACAATTCAATCGCTCTCTCAATTGTCATTCTNCCAGCGATATTCGCATCGAATAATGGGCCAGTCCACATCGGGCCTGAGAATTCACCGGATGGTTGAGAAGCGAAGTGGTACGGTTCAGATCGAATCCTGTATCCAATATGTTCATTCCAGTTCGATGCAACTTCTTTAGAGCGCTTTAATAGAACACTTACTCTTACATGGTGTCCATCGAATAAGGAGAGAATAGGGTACATCGCTTTGTCGTGCATGGCAGCAATCCTAGCGATTACCCCCAGCAATATACGAGTGGCATCATCATGCATGTAAGCGTCGGTAATTCCTGTGGAGCCATATCTTCTGGCAGCACTTGTTTTTGCCGAGCCACATAGCGCAGCAGTATCGGTAGCAGTAACCTCCAGAACGCCGATTCGTGATATAGATTGTATTGCAGAATCAAGGAATGAAACCGGAGAACCGAAAGGATCCAAGTCAATCCATTGAAACGGTGCTTCAGTCATCAGTTTCTTTGCATCACCATTCGTCCATTGAATTCCATCTTCAACACTATCCTCAGGTTTTGCCTCGAATCTGCTGAGCTCAGGAATCCAAGATATGCCGTCTCCAATTGGATGAGTCTCATGAGATTTTTTGCCCCATTGTAANGCGTCTGGATCGAGATCATTTGCAGTAATTCGTAATCTCGACTGTTCAGGAACTTCTTTTCGCCATCTTCGGGGCCTAACTCCTGTCGCACATAATGCGTCTAAGATTCTGACAACCTTTCCCTCGGGAACTAACCAATGATTTTCCAAAGCATCTGCTAGAAGCATTACTGAACGTGTTCTAGCTGGTGCCATAGCGGGATTGAGGAAACCTTCTCCAGTTTTTGCAGCAGGGCCACGTGGCATGTGAGAAGGTCGCGTTTGGTGATCTTTCAAATGAACAGAGGTCCTACCTTCCAACCAGATATGACCAGGCCAGCCTTCTGGTTGCATATTAGTCCCTCAATAGTGTTCGAAGACAACTTCAGGATTTGAATGAGTTACTTTGTGCCCATTATCGACAACGGAACCGATTATTGAACATCCATCCATCCTTTCAGCCAACCAGTCACAAACTGTATGGGCAACACTAGAATCTACGGCAAGAATCATTCCGCAACCCATGTTGAATGTTCGATACATTTCCCTATCATTCACATTTCCATTTTTTTGAATCCAATCGAATTCTGGAAGAATTGGTAACGGGTCACTAATGTGCCAACCTAAGGATTCGTGAAGGCGTAATAGATTCGAAAGCCCTCCACCTGTAATGTGGCAAATTGCATGAATGGAACTGGAAGCACACGGGCCGTCTTGAATTAAATCTACTACAGGATCACAGTAAATCCTAGTTGGATTGAGGAAGATTTCTCCCAAGGAGACATCGCCTTCACTAAATCTTTCAATTCTATTTTCATCCACCGAAAATGGTGCAGCATCATTCCAATCAGCACCACAATGAGATACAACATTTCTGACAAGAGAGTATCCGTTGGAGTGNACNCCTGATGATGGCAGACCAATCAGAATATCTCCTTCTTTGAGATTGGCACCGGTGATTTCCGCACCTTTAGGCAACCAACCTAAAGCCGTGCCTGAAAGATCAAGTTCAGTAACAATTCCAGGAAGACTTGCAGTTTCACCTCCTGCTAGCGTAACTCTCGCTCTTTTGCAAGCTTCAGCAAGNCTNGCACCTAGTGCAGCATGAATTTCTGGATCGGGTTTTGGGACCGCGATATAATCGACAAATGCGATAGGTTCTGCTCCAACACATAACAAATCATTGACATTCATCGCCATGCAGTCGATGCCAACTCCAGCCCACTGGCCTAATTTTGTTGCAATTGACAACTTTGAACCAACTCCATCTGTCGCNAANGCGAGATAGTTGTCACCAAACTCGACCAGTCCTCCAAATCCTCCGGGCAAATCCACNGGGGCGCCAGGCATGCCGGGCTTTCTTACTGAGCGAGACAGAGCGCCGACCAAAGCGCCAACAGCATTTCCTTCAAGATCGATATCTACGCCACTCCCAGCATAGTCCAGACCTTCTGCCATGACCCGTCCACCTCTGCTAAACACATTAACTCAATTGTCGCGAATCTGNGATGCAATCCATGGTAATGACAAATCTAATCTGTGATCTATGCCGCTATGAGTTCCAGGGAATTCTTCCCATTCATGCTTGATTCCCAATTCAGTCATTCTATTGTGGAGTTGCCTCAATCCATATTGGATATTGTACTGGTCACTATCGCCAACATCAATCCAGCAAGGAGGTAAGTTTTGATGTTCCTCAATCATAGTTAGTGGGTCCCACGATTTCCATTCAGCCCATTTTTGGTCATGGAATTTGCAATTTTCATTAACAGGAAGAGTACCATCACTGTATGTTGCCGCCATGGCAAGCATCATCAAAGTGTGAAAATCATCACTTTTTAATGAAGGAGTTTGTTTNACGTATTCAAGGAAATTGTCGACTCCACCATGGGGCATAATTTCGGTTAGAGTAGTTGCCATTTCNATACCAAATAGTAATTCAAAACCGCAGTCACCAGAATGGCAAGCNATCGCATCCCAGCAATTATCTAGCATTCCTCTAACTAGGGCCCCATATCCTCCGCTTGATTTTCCAACAAGNCCGTATCCTGTAATATTGTAACGCGAGTCGAGCTCTGAACGTAGATCTTCACGTAACCAGGTTCCCCACTTTCCCATAGTTGCAGAATCNATGAATTGGTTCCCTCCTAAACTTGTGAATGTATCAGGCATCACNAGGATGGCGGGNGGCATTTTACCTTCTTTGACTAGCCTTTCATGCCTTTGTGGCAGGGTTTCTGCGAACGCTTTCCAATTNGCCCTAGCAAANCCGGTACCTGTAAATGGTGCGAGATAAATTATACACGGCATAGGCCCATCAGAATTGGGCGGTATGTGAACAACGATTTCTCTCTCAGTAGGGTCTCCAAGTTGATTTTCGAGATTTGGTGATGAAAACGAAAATCTCTCAAAAATTCCTCTGATGGGTTCAAAAGAGTGCGCGGGCATGATGCGGCGATGGGCTTCAAGGAAATGGGCTTGGCGGTATTCCAATGGAAGCCAATGGAGGTTGAATAATGCGATTTTATTCCAGTGGAAACGAAGGGGAAGAAGTGAACTATCTCAATGATTATATGCGGCCGACAATGGCTGATTATGTCCGGTTGGAGGTNTTGGCATGACAATTCAAGAGTTTGACCTNCCCGCAAGATGGAGAACATTGCTGCTTGAAAATTATAGCGAAGCAATCCACAATCTGGAAGTGACCTGGCCCGATGTACAATCTTTGGAAGTATCATATCGTGATATAGAATCCTTTGATCCGGATTTTGCATTATCTATTATTGAAGAGCCTGAAAACAATACACAGGCTGCAAATCAAGCACTTGGANTGTTACTTTCAGAACTAGGTGCATCTCGTATCGTTGCTTTTGTAAGAATCATAGAATTGCCACCAGACTCTCATAGGACTGTTCGCCAATTACGTAGTGA
Organism: Flavobacteriales bacterium; assembly: GCA_002715445.1. Lineage (GTDB taxonomy): Bacteria > Bacteroidota > Bacteroidia > Flavobacteriales > TMED113 > TMED113. The sequence continues at coordinate 11,029 of PAZG01000017.1, forward strand.
AGATTTAGGCTCGATGATTTCNGTCGACGCTATTGCCACAAAGATTGGAAAGGTCTTGCCAAGAACCTATGAAGGCGTATTNATTTGTGCAGCATGTGGACATTCGAGTCGCGTTAATCAACCCAATGAACAAGAATTAGTTGAACCGATTGAGTGTTTCGAAATCGACGGCGGATGTGGCAGGAAGAAGAATCAAACCAAGTTCGTTCAACGAGTAGAGGAATCAATCTTAATCGATACACAGTTTATCGAGTTACAAGAACCTCCTGAAAATCTACGCGGCGGAGTTCAACCCGAACGTATTNTGTGTATCGCAGAACACGATATNGCGGGGAAATTAAACCCTGGAGATCGAGTTACTGCTAACGGAATGCTNTTCGTTCGCTCGCAAAGAAAATCTGGTAAAGACACACCGATTTTTGATATCTTCTTGAGAATTCATAGCATTCAGAGAGAAAACATCCCGCTTGAAGAAATTCAAATTTCAGAGGATGAGGAGAGGGAGATCAAAGAGCTAGCAAGAAGGGATGATATTCACGATATTTTGACGAAGTCAATTGCGCCATCTATCTTTGGAATGACTAGGCAAAAAGAATCATTGATGCTTCAACTGTTTGGAGGAGTGGCATCGAAGGCTAAGGACGGAACTAGGTTGCGTGGAGACATCCACATTCTACTGATGGGTGACCCTGGTGTTGCTAAATCACAACTATTGTCATACATGTCTCAGATATCGCCTCGTGGTAGGTTTACTTCTGGAATGTCAGCATCTGCTGCCGGTTTGACTGCTGCGGCCGTTCAGGATTCTGCCGCAGATGGTCGCTGGACATTGGAAGCGGGCGCTCTAGCACTAGCCGATCTTGGATTAGCTGCGATTGACGAATTCGATAAGATGAATGAGAATGATAGGTCTTCCATGCATGAAGCAATGGAGCAACAGAGGATTTCTGTTTCAAAGGCTGGAATTAACGCTACACTTTCTACAAGGTGTGCAATTTTAGCAGCAGCAAACCCCAAAGCAGGACGTTTCCAATCAGTATCCGAGGTTCCATTTACTCAACAAATTAATCTCAAACCTGCATTGATATCGCGTTTTGATGTGATTTGGTTATTGACTGACCAACCTGCTGCAGACCACGATTCACAAATTGCAAATCACATTATGACTAATCGCGCTGATTCAACACCGGAAATTCTCATCGAGCAGGGAAGTGANGTNGACCCTTCTAAGTCTGCGAGTTATGAAGGAGTTGACACTTCTCAAGGAATTGTAAATCGCGAATTGATTAGAAAATATGTTGCATACGCGAAAAGAACGATTCATCCTAGATTAACCGAAGAAGCGAGGGAAGCACTNAGGGAATTCTATGTTGAAACGAGAAGAAAGGGCGGNGAATCACACGACTCGATTTCGATATCAGCAAGAGCAATTGAGGGTCTTTACCGATTGGCTCAAGCATCTGCAAGAGTAAGACTTTCAGAAATTGCTACAATTGAGGATGCAGAGAGGTCAATCCGTTTGACTCGATTNTGGCGACACGAATTGATGGGCGAGAACTTTGATGAAACAACTATCCATTCAGGCAAGAAGCCAACTAAGCGAAATAGAGAAAGGGCGATAGTTGAGATTGTTAGAAGAATCACCTTAGAATCTGGACAATCGGCAAATTTGAATGACGTTTTGACGGAGGCGGGAAGATTGGACATTAGCCAAGATGTTGCNATGGATATTATCGATGAATTAGTCACNGCAGGACAGTTGATGCGTCCTCANGGNTATGANACACTAGCTCCTGTTTGATACGATGCTTCATATCAATGATTTACTTTAGGTGAGAACATGGAACCGGTAGGCGATGTGGCAAATCCTGCATCGCTGGACCCTGAAGGTCTGGGGTTCATGTGNGGAATTGAAGTCCACCAGCAGTTGGCCACTGGTAAATTACATTCTCGTCAGCCAGGAGAACTTCACGATATTACAATTGAAACCCTGCCTGAAGATTGGCCGAAGTTTCATAGAAAATTGAGATCTTCTAGTGGAGAAGGAGGAGCNGTTGATGTTGCAGCAAGGTTCGAAGCTAGGAGNAACCGTTCATTCGTATATTGCCAGTCTCCAAATGCAGGACTGATTGAATTAGATGAGCAACCACCACTACCTCACGACATCGATGCTTTGGATATATCATTAACAGTTTCAGGAATGTTGAATGCACACCCTGTGCCCTTGTTACAGACTATGAGAAAGACTGTGGTTGATGGGTCAAACACTAGTGGTTTNCAACGTACAACATTGGTTGCAACAGCGGGAGTCCTTGAAACAGAGAGTGGGCCAGTTGGTATAGATGTTCTTTGTTTGGAAGAAGATTCTGCTCGCAAACTAACTAGNGAATTAACTCCAGANGGAGAAGTAGTTACTTGGAATCTAGACAGATTGGGAATCCCTCTAATCGAGATTGCTACTGCCCCAGATATCACGACACCAGACCATGCTAAGCAAACATCGATTGCGTTAGGTCGAACATTGAGAGATACTAGAAGAGTTAGAAGAGGCCTAGGGAGTATTAGACAGGACCTCAATGTATCAATAATGTGCGGTGACAGAGTTGAGATTAAAGGCTGTCAAGACCTTGAATGGATACCCAAAATCATACGTTGCGAAATGGCTCGCCAACTACATTTCTACCGGCTTGCTAAACAGTTGCGTGCATCACACGGCTTGCCACCGCTATCCAACGACAGAAGAGTAGAGTCTNCTTCTGTACAAGAAGAAGTGGCTAATATTTTACAACTAAATTTGGTTGATGTTTCATCTCAATTTGCNGGATGTGAATCCAAGAGAGTCAANGAAGGCTTGAGNAACAATTCCGTTATGCTGGCTCTCCCTTTNCCCGGATTTAGTGGAATGATTGGAACCAAAGAATTTGATTCTGATGGTGCTCAAATGCCAAGACTTGGTAGAGAACTTGCAGGTGCAGCAAAACTGGCNGGAGTGGCGGGAGTATACCACTCTGATGAATTGCCAGCATACGGAATCGAACAAGATTTTGTCGATGCTACCAGAGAGTCATTAGGCGGCACAGACGCATTTGTGNTGTGTTTAGCACCTCAATGGCAAGCGGAATTAGCATTGGAAAGCGTCCTAAACAGAGCAAGATTGGCCTTTGAAAGAATTCCACAAGAGGTACGAAATGTTGTGATTCGAAAAGGCTCTCCTGAAGACGGAACCACAACTCCAATGCGTCCATTGCCAGGTGGGGCAAGGATGTATCCTGAAACAGATATCCCGCCGCTGGCAATTTCAGCAGAACACTGGAACAATGTCCTGAANAACCTTCCAATGACTCAAGCNGAAAGNCTAGAGAGATTGAATAATTTTGAGATTAGTGATGACCAAGTCAAACAGTTACTTTCAAGNGAATTGGANGATGATTTCGTATCCCATTCTGAAGGCCTTCCACAAAAAGCATGGGCTACAATGTTACTAGAAAATGAAGGAGACATCGGCCTGATGGCTCTGGTTCTAGCAACTAAAGAAGAAGGTCATGTAACACGAGAAGGAATGAGTACCTTGATTCAGGAATTTGCAGGACAGAACCCAAGCATGGATCAATTATCCTCCAAAGCTGAGGAATTAGGCTTGAAGCCGGCCGATGCAGGAGATTTGGCAAATATTGTTGAGAAAGTAGTAAACGATCGTCTTGATTTCGTAAAAGAGCGAGGCATGGGCGCTATGGGGCCGCTTATGGGAGTTGTAATGAAAGAATGCGGTGGAGCGGCAGATGGCAAACAAGTCAGTGCGCTGCTGCGAGAAGCGATAATGAGGCATGCTTGATGAAACGTCTCATCGTAGCATTTTGCTTACTATCTTGCATGCTACTACCAATCTCAGTTGCTGATGAACATAGCTCAAATTATTGGGAAATTGATTTGGATAATGGATATATATCTACCAAACCAATCATTGTCGATAACCAAGTTATTGTTCGAACATCAGGATTCTGGACTGGTGAAGACAGACCACATGTGTACGCTTTCGATTTGGACACAGGTCAAGAAAATTGGCGATTCAAGAACGCCGCATCTACTAATCATGACATGAGTCCACTAATGCATGTTGAAGCAGGAACAGGGGCCTGTGGAAATTGGAGTGAGATGGTAATCATCGGGTGGACTGATGGGAAAGTAACTGCTCTAGACATTGAAGATGGTAGTTTGACATGGTCATCGCAAACTGAGGTTGTAACTTGGGGAATAACTGGAGCCATGGCATTAGATGGCGATAGCGTTGTAGTCCCTACAAGGCAAGGTTTGTCCAGATTTTGCTTGAGTGATGGCACCGAGAACTTACGTGTGGATTTGCCACAATTAGGTTGGAGAAACGGCGTTACTGTCACGAATGATAGTTATTTGATAGGTAATGAAGAAGGCATTGTAAACATCGTATCAAAATCAGGAAACGTCACTAACATTTCATTCGGTGATGGCATGATTCGGCATGCTCCAATTCAAACAAATGCAGGAATAATCGTCCATCTTCAGAAGTCCGACGGCTCAGAGATTTATCTTGATGGCCAGTTGCTATCCGAGGAAGGTTATTCACCCGCAATTCCCCTCCAAAACGGGGACGACATCTTCTTCGCAACAAGTTCGCATGTGATATGGTGGAAGTGCGAATCAAATTGTACATTCCAAGCAAGGACAAATTTCCACAGTAACGGCGAGATCACATTACAGACTAACCAAAACTCCACTTCGATATGGTATCCAAGAAATACTCCAGAAGGAGGCTGGGCAACAGGTTTGCCAGGTCAAGAACTTGAGATGTACACTACTTCTCATGATACTTACACCACCGCAGGTGTTGCTTTCGGGACTAATGGTGAAATGGCATTTGGAAACGATGCAGGAATTCTGATGGTAGTATTAGATTCATCAGAGCGTCCTCAAATTATCGATGGGAGTGAAGAATTCGAATCAGAATCCGAGGATTCATCATTCCAAGTCGGACCTGAACATTTTGTATTGGTCGCACTGATTGTAGCGATGATTGTGTTTCAGTATCGTAAAGATTCAGCCATGGTAAAAAAATTGGGAGTTTTGTTAGTTCTTGTAATTTCTATTATGGCATTACCTTCGATTTCTGAGGTTTGGTCAAAAGAGGTAGATCAGTTAACAGAATCTCCTGGCGATTGGGATGATGATTGGCCCGATGAATGGCAAGGTACGCAAGTTGTTGTGTTCGAACTTCCAAGTGGAGAAGTAGCAATTGGAGGCCTAGAAGGCCACGAAAATGTCGATCAACTAACTGAAGCCGCGGCATTACAACTTGATATTCAAATTGAAAAGGAAATGTACAGTCTAGGAGAAATGATAGTTTCATTCAATGGTCAAGAATTGGATGGCTGGGAGTTCACAATTGATGGAGAAAGGTCCCAAGTTGGAATCTCATCTGCGGAGGTCGGTGAAGCATCGGTTGTACGATGGTCACCAGCGTGAAGTTCAAGTCTTGAAGCCCTCCACCTCTGTTCATGGTAATGACCGACGGGGTGCATGGACCAGTTCTCGGCCCTGTAGAAATGCTGGTAATCAACGTGGTTTTGATTACGTTCTGTTTCTTCTTATTATGTCGGCCCACGCATTCAGCAAAGCGTGAAATTTTGGTTCTGACAAGCATCACTGCGGTGGCAGCAGCAAGCCGTATTTTGCTTGAACCATTCCCAAATGTACAGCCCTTAACCGTCATGTGTTTGGTTATGGGTGCATCACTGGGAGCGCGCAGAGGAATGGCATTCGCAGTCATTGCGACTATGTTATCCAATGCAGTTCTTTCACACGGTTGGTGGACATTATTCCAAGCAACAGGTTGGGCAGCAGTTGCATTCGCCGGCTCTAGATTGAACTTAGTTTCGCAAAATGAAGTTGCTATGAAGCGCCTCATCATAACCGCAATCTTCGCCTCAGTACTATTCGATTGGTGGGTTTCTCTCTCAATCTATACTGCTGGAATGACTATTGGCGAGTTTGGAATCTATTTACTGAATGGATTGCCATTTGATGCATTACATGCTATTGCCAGTATTGCTAGTGCTGTATGGATCGCTCCATGGCTAGCAAACTTGTTGCATGAAGAGACCGCAGATTTGTCAGAGCCGATTGCAAGCGGTGAGAGTGATGTCATCACCGCTTAGTGAAGTTACAATGGTCTTAGTGACCCGTGACGACCTTAAATTATCGAAGGGAAAACTTGCAGCACAATGCTCGCATGCTGCGGTTCATTGTGCCATGAAAGCGAAGAAGAAAGCAGCTCGCTTGTATGAGCGCTGGAACAATGGGGGCGCTCGCAAGATTGTACTTCGTGCAGATGATGAGGCCCACTTACGCCAGCTCTTTGCTAAGGCCTTAGAAGGAGGTATAGTCTGCGACCTTGTCAAAGACGCAGGGCACACTGAAATCCCTCCTGGAACAGTTACAGTTCTGGGTATCGGTCCTGCCCCCCGCTCAGCGGTTGATGCAATAACCGGCGACCTGAAACTGCTTTGAGTGAAAGCGGCTTGGACTGTCCATGCGAGAGTATCCCTCAGACCGCGTTGACGTGCGCAGTGATACAGTTACTCAGCCAACTGCGGCTATGCGAGCAGTAATGGAGAGCGCCAAAGTTGGAGACGACGTTCTTGGTGACGACCCAACCGTAATTGAATTGCAAAACCGATTAGCGAAGATGTTTGGAAAAGAAGCGGCTCTCTTTGTTGCTAGTGGAACTATGGCTAATGCAATCGCATTGAGAACACATACAGTTCCAGGTGACGAGATAGTTTGTGACAAGACCGCTCACATCTACAAGTACGAAGGCGGAGGGTATGCAGCACTTTGCGGAGCATCAATTTCACTTGTTGAAGGAGAGGGTGGATTGATGACTGCAGAACAGGTCAAGAAGGCAATNCGCAAGGCAGAAGGNTCTGGCTCACATTATCCAGATGGNACTCTNGTATGTGTGGAAAACACCTCCAATCTCGGNGGCGGTGCATGCTATNNTCANGAAGCGCTAGATGANATTGCTGCGGTAGCNAAGGAAAANGGATGCGCTACGCACATCGATGGTGCNNGAATTTTCAATGCATCTATCGCAACTGGAGTAGATGTTGCTAGAATGTGTAGAGATTATGATTCGGTTTCAATATGTCTTTCAAAGGGACTCGGCGCCCCTGTAGGCTCAGTATTGGTAGGCTCTCAGGAGTTCATCAACAAGGCTCATCGCTGGCGCAAGATGTTTGGTGGTGGCTGGAGACAAGCCGGTGTATTGGCAGCTGCTTGCCTACATGCATTAGACCATCATGTAGAACGTTTGGCAGAAGACCATACCCGTGCAAGGAAAGTTGCAGAAGCAATCAACGCTATGGATAACTTCAGTGTTGATCTAGACGCAGTCCAATCCAATTTGGTGTATGTTAACTGCAACATTCCTGCTGCAGATCTAGTTGTATCCTTAGCAGAGCACGGCNTCGATATGTTCGACCTACCTTACAACCGAGTAAGAGTTGCAATTCATTTGCACATCACAGATGAAGATGTAGACAGAATCATTGCTGCNTTCGCTGCACAGTGATTGCTGCAAACATTGTAATTGCTAGCACAGCAATAAGGCTTACACTCGGCAAGCCACTGTCTTCTTCATCTTCAGAATCATCAGCGACTGGCTCGCTAGGAGTCTCTTCNACNGGTTCAGGTAGAATTACCTCGTGAATCAAATGCACTTGTAGATCATCACCATCGTAAGCAGTTGGTAGAGTTACTTCCATAGAACCTGTAGTGGCGTTGCCCAGTTCGATAATTCCTCTTACACTCTTGTGATAATATTCCTCTTGGTTACCGCCATCAGGGAAATGTGCGAGAACTTCGACAATCCAAAGCGAGGATTTGATTTCACTATCTTCAGGGAAGTTAGCCATGTCAACCGCTAGATTCCAAGTAGCGATTGGGTTCGAATCGTTGGTTACAATCCATCCAAGTGAAGAAGAACCGACTCCTAGATTCAAGGCGTTTTGCAAGTTTTGATTGTAATCCTCTTGCAGGTTTTCTCCATCTGGAACGCTTCCAACTTGTCTAATGGTTCCGTTAAAAACAGCGGTAGGAGGGAGCCTTTGCTCGTATCTTTCTATCCACCTGTCATCCCCTTCTTGGGAACCTAGTGGGTCTTCATTTTCTCCAATGAATCTGTGGAAATGATATGTTTGCATGTGATTATCATCTGATATATCGTCTAGCGCATGTTCAACATCGATACAATTTGTGCACCAGGTGGCAGTGTAATCTTCGACGATCGCAGGCAAATCAGAAAGGTTACTGGTAACATCTCCTGAAATATTTGCATCAACGTAAACTCCGCCAAAAATAGGACCCACGTCTTCCAAAGTCTGTGGGCTTCCAGCCTGTGAAGTAGGAAGCGTAGAGATTCCTAGAATTAGTGCAATCAAGAAAACGCGGGCTCGCATAATTTCCCGAGAACACACTAATGTTTGAATGTTCTACTCAGGATTAAGGCGTGGGTTCAAGAACCACGGCCGCCGAGTGGGTGCGTTGGCGGCCCTTTCTATGACGACCGAACAAGAGATAGTATCGACCAGTCTCTCAATGGAGGCTATTCCATCAGGTCGTTCTATGCCAGATTGGTTGGTTGAATCTTTAATCAAAGGTAGACGTTTGATGGTCATCCATCCAAGCGAAGAATGTAGAAAACAGGCGATAGAATCACTACACAGAATCGGAGACCGCAAGTCAGTAGACACGACCCATCATCTTACAATTAAGAGATTAATCGGCATTTTACATCTCGACTTGAGATTACCAGTTCTAATGGAAGATGATGGTATACTGTTTGANAAAACCCACAGAGCAATAGCTGAAACAGCATCAAATCACGGTTTCCCTCTTTTACTAACAAATCCTAATCACCGTTGGTCTCGTTCAAGAAGCCGTCGTTTACTTACCCTCTACCGTGAGTTAACCAAGTTGCGAAGACCATGGGATTGGGAAGAAGACCCTGGCGCTAAGTCTTGCGATAAGGTACTGAAGTCCCTAGAATCTGAGATGAAAGCAACTCATCCATACAGGCTTGAAAGGACTGTTTTGGAAGCTCTAAGAGAAAGCGAAGAAGCCCCTTTCACGATTGCCGATGTTGAGGGCATAATTATGCTAGACCACCCGTCTGGAATTAGCGAAGTTGAGATAGCAATTCTTCAGCAATTGTCCAAGTTCACAGGGTTGCATCAATTGGTAAATCCGGGCTCTCACAGACTCGGATTCCATGGTGAATACATAGAAGATATCGCACCGATTAGGAGTAATTCTGCTTTACCTGAATGGGTGCCACAGCACGATGTGTGGGCGCCGACAACAGCGCCAAATTGGTCTACGCACATAGGAGAGTCAAGAGGGCGCCAAATCCATCGTGTAATGTGTGAATTACATGAGCATACACATCTTGCATTGGCAGATTTACTGAATCAAATCAATGGAGAAATTGTAGTAGTTAGTGGTGATGCTGAAGCGCTGAAATTACGAATGCGACCCTATCTTGAGTCAATGGGCTTCCAACTAAATTCACCATCTGTAAAGGTCTGCGAAACCAGTGCTGTTTCGAGGATAATCTCTTTCGCTGAATTGCCCCGTGGAGAAGAGGCATGGTCTCTCAACCGTCTTAGCGAAATGTGGTCGCAAATCGAGCTGCCAATGAGTTGGCCAATCCTTGATTTACAACACCCTGTTAACGAAGATTGGAAGCCAAGATTACACCCTCACATATTGTCAGAAATCGCTAGAGGTTTCCACTTACTTGGAGGAAGAGGTGCTCTGCGAAGATGGTATTACACTCTATCCCAGGCTAGCCCAAGGGCAGGTGTAAATCCGGAACAAAGGATGCGAGAATTGGAAGAATGTCAGTGGTGGCTTGCCTGTATTGCGAATTGGATGCACCCTATTCTTCCTGTAATAGACCAGGAAGTAGTATCGCAAAATGTGATTGGTTGCTCTTCAGGCGAATCATTACCTCTGCCTACAGCCCCAAGTGATATTGTTGGATGGATCAATTCATGCATGGAACAAATCGATTGGCATACCGTAACTTCACGAGATAAAATCCTCGCAAACACGCTCCCGGGGTTACAACATTTCATGACATCAATTTCACGTTTGCAAAGTGAGGGTATCAAATTTGAAGCGGATGATTTCTTTGAGATACTTGAGGTACTTTCCACTACTACAGAAATCCCTAGCATTCGTTCTGGGGACAAAGGTCTCAGGATTCTTACACCAGCACAAGCATATGGTCTTGAATCTGAATATCTGATTCTATGTGGAATTGATGCAGAAACATGGTCAATGAAGCCCCCTCAGATACCATGGTTAGATGAGGCAAACAGAATGCGAATCGGATTACATCGTCCTGATGAACCGCTCAGAATCGCAAGACATCATTTGCGACATTTTTTGAATTGTTCACCTAACATTTTGATCGTCGATTCCAGCATCGAAGAGGGTATAGAATTAGCCGGCCCACTTGATGAATGGTTCAGCGATATCTCTCAGCAGGGTGGTTTGGAATCTCTCAAGCAAGCACCACCCTACCTCGATTCTACTTTGTGGCAAGCAGATACTGTGGACAGATCTTGGGAATGGAAACTCATTGATGGGGAATCTAAACTGGTTTACAGGGTCGTGTCTATGGAGTCTTCAGGTGATGGTGTTAGAACCCACAGGAGCGGTCGCTTGAATCGTGATAGAATACAGAGGGCGGGGATCTCGTCAATCGAATCGCGAAACCCCTACATCTCTCCACTTAACGCTAATTCGCTTCTTGTGGCAGCTGAAACAGAAATACTAGCAGACCAATTCTCTCGCAGAAGAATTGGAGATACTCTAGACATTGGACAAATTCATCCATTCTCTGAAGCAACTAACCGTATGCGCACATCAGATCTGAAATTACTTCCTACTAAGACTAAGCCAGCAAATGGAAGATTTTCAGATGTTTGGCCTCACCTTGGAATAATGGGTAAAAAGGGCCTAGGCACTCCTGTAGACCCCAGACCAATAACTCCTCCTTCAACCAGAATTTCGGATTTAGACAGCATCACTGGCAGAGGCCAAATCGAACTCAATTTACCCCGAGTGTGGTCTCAAGGAAGATTGCAAGCATGGCTAGAGTGTCCACGAAGAGCTTGGTTTGAGAGGCATATGTATCTCGGTAAGAGCGACAATCTNAATGAAGACTTAGCCGCAACNACTAGAGGCGATATTATCCACCAAATAGAGGAAGCAATTCTTCGTGAGCACGGATTAGAGGAAGGAGCAATCGCATCTACTCCAACATCACTGATTGAAGGTAAGATTGGTAGTATTGTAGGTGCTTGGGATATCGCTCTTAGGACCCTAGCGGAAAAAGCACCTTGGATGAGAAGAGAAGATGGAATATCTGCGCATCGCTGTCGCGACTTGATTGGAGTAACTCCAGCTGTTTGGAATGAATGGCTAGAACACGGAACTCCAATCGAGATTGGCGGTAGGATAGGTAGGATGATTCAAAGTGATTTTTCATTAACCGATGTTGCACCAATTGCGTCTGAATGGGAATTGACAAGCGACGAAGGAAGGCACGTTAGGATCCAACTTCCGGAGTCAGAATCATCGTTCTTATTACGAGGAAGAATCGATAGGGTCGACCAACTCATTACAGATGAAGAATCAGAATGTGATGAAGTCATTCCATTGGATTTTGAGACNAAGAAGCCTCCGAAATCCTCACGATTGATTATTTTACGAGATATCAAATCATTAGACGGTACAAAGGATAACGGGGAAAATGAAAGGCATTTGAAAGGGCTGTTCCACGAGTTACAACTTGCACTTTATGCTCGAGCATGGGAGATTGCAAATCCAGGGGACAGAGTAATTGGCGTTGGCGCAACTCAAGTTGGAAATCAAACCCAACAGTACCTAGAAGTCGACCCAGAGTNTTTCGATATGTGCTCGCAAATGCAAGTCGGCATTGTCGGAAACGATACTCATGGACACTATCGCCTTCCAGGAAATTTCAAAGATGAAACCTCCAATCCATTCAGGGCTTGGATGAGGGAGAGAATTACTACAGCAATGCGAGTAATCGATAATGCGCAATCCGGAAACATCCACCCTGAACCATCTAATTTGTGCAAATATTGCCCAATAATCGACGCTTGCCCAAGCGCTAAGAGAGGTGGTTGGTGATGATCAATTTCAACCGTTCCCAGAGCCTAGGTTTGGACATTAATCGTCATATTGCAATCGATGCTGGAGCAGGTACTGGAAAGACTACTGTGATGGCAAGTCGGTACCTGCAACATTTGCTTTCAAGCGACCAAAGGGCAACTAGATTGTTACCATCTGCACCAAGAATNCCGCTGCAAGGAATGGGTGCGATTAGATGTCCNTCAAGGGAGAGAACNTCTCTCGAGGAATGGCCGGGATTACTTCCAACCGAAACAGTAGCAATTACGTTCACAAGAAAAGCGGCAGCTGAATTGAAAGGCCGGATTAGAAGGTTGATTGCTTCATTACGAGCACAACCTGTTGGACAAGATGACATTGACGGNATTCATGATTCGCGCCTGCGAAACCAAGGCGACGTAGCGATGTTGCTATCACTTGTAGACGACGCACCAATTTCTACAATCGACGCGTTCCTATCCTCAATAGTGTCCCCTTGGATGGGCTTGGTTTGTGAAGACCCGACAACTGAACAAGTGGATGAAGACGGGGCTGTTTTCTTGAGGGATGAAGCGATTAGAACCGCTTGGCGATTACAGCGAGGAATCGATGGAATAGAAGCTGGAATGTCAGGAGACATCGAATCTTTCTTGGAATCACGAGACCGGCTATCCGTTCTATTGGGCGGCCAAGCCTCATCAACTACAGTTGTCAAAGGGATGTTGAAACGCTCTCTATTCGTTGAGGAAGCATCTAGAAGATTAGATGTTGTCAACCTAGACAATTTAGATGCCGATTCCCTAAATCATCTATTTACAGCACCTATTGCTGATTTCATTGATGATTGGTATACTGAGTTTAGAGGATATGTTACAGAATGGTGTGATGCATGGTTGGATAGTGGCGCACAATTTGTGATTGGAGCAGATGTCATTACCGGCATGACTCGTTATAGATATGTTCAGCATTTATGCACTCTAGATGCCGATGAGCAAATCGAGAGATTGCAATGGATTTGGTTGGTTTCCCATGCTATAACTACTGCATCTAATTTGGATAAGATTGTCTGCAATGCTCTTTACCGCGCACGCCCTCCAAGCGGGAAGGGTTGGCCCAGTGGNGTCATGAACAAGGGCGACTGCCCACTCTCTAATCCAGTGAAGGATATGATTACTGCAAATGCGCAACGACACGCCCTTGATATCCGTGAAATGTTACATACCTCCCAAGGGCTATTAATACGAGTTCTAGGTCAATCCTCTCACTTGCTCAATCCACAATTTGATGACCCCGATGAAGTTCCTGGACAAACAGCATACCCGCCGCGCTTGGATGTTGAATTACCACAATTACCTCCTTCTAGGGAGATGCGCTTGACCACTGAATTAGAGTTACAAGTCATACGAGATCTATTCACAGTTCATTCAGGAGTTAGGGAGATTTTGACCCGATTGAAAGCACAAGAAGGTGTTAGAGACCATGACGACATGCATCGCCTTGCTGAAGATTTACTACTTACTAGATGCCCTTCAGTGTGCAGAACATGGTATCCAACATCAGTCATCGATGCATTGGATTCGATGGGNGACCAGCCGTGGCAAGACGACCATTTGTTCAGAGCTATAACCGCTAGCCAAGAGCATGCAGAAGTAAATTCAGATCTGATGCGAAGGATTTCNTTACTCAGGGATTTAAGAAGGCAATATCGAGCATTCATTATCGATGAGTATCAAGATACAAACCCGCAACATTTCCGTCTACTTGCTCGTCTTTGGGGCCGCAGGAAGTTAGAGGATGGCGAGCCCCAACCGCCTGCATCTNAGTGGGACCCAACAATCTGTATTGTAGGAGACATGAAGCAATCGATTTACCGGTTCCGTCAAGCAGAAGTTACTGTAATGCGTCGAGCNGTTGCCGCAATTCGTGAAATGAATCGCGAAGAAGCAGCAATGGAAAATCGCACAGATTCTCTGCGAAGCCCAGATGCNGCGAAAGACCCCCGTCCCATTCCTGGTTCTNCAGGAGAATCAACTACGTTCGTTCGCTCAAGTGAATTGGTAGGGCAAGATGCAAACAGAGAGGAATGGATTTCATTCCATCTGGATGATGACGAAAACCAAATTTCTTCAGAATCACTAATGCGTCGCAGAGAAGGACATATCGAGATGTCAACGAATCATCGAACACTGCCTCGATTNATGAACACAATGAATGTTNTATTCCGAGACACATTTTCGCANAGGCATCATCTTCTTCCAGGGCCATGGCATGCTGAACCTCAAGACTTGAATCCGGCAAGAGAATCCGAAAGAGTTTCAAAAATAGAGTGGATTCTTCCCACTAGGACGGGGGACGGGCAGCGTCCTTTGGATTTGGAAGTTGCAATAGATCCATTCGAATATGACGGTTCAGATGACAGAGAATTGTGTGCAAATCTACTNGCAAAGAGAATCGCGGCTCTCCTGAATGGTGATTTATCGAGAGTCTACAGTGCAGAAACAGATTCCTGGCTAGATGTCACAGAATCTCAGTTGTATTTGCCAGAAGATATCATGATTCTCGTCTCTTCTCATGCAAGAGTCCCTTTGTTGATTAAGGCTCTAGATGAGCATGGAGTTCCAGCAATGGCGGGTAAGCAAGGATTGCTGATGTTCAGGCCAGCAGTACAGACTATGATGTCGTTACTTTGGCTACTAACTTCTCCTTATGATAAGAGTGCAGCATTGGCTGTTGGAAGGTCTGTGATTGTCGGAATGAGCGATTCAGAAATCATCAGTCATCTATCGTGCAGTGAAGGAAATCAACTCGATTCTTTAGCCAACGCAGCCCCTAGTGAAGGTGTCAAATCATTACTCAATCGTATGAGCTACTTTGTTGAAAACGGGAGTGTTAGACAGGCGATTGATGTAGCAATCGACCACTCAGATTTGCTTTATGCGTATCCAAGAGAGGGCGATAGACAGGATATCGAAAATTGGATTTCTCTCTATGATAGAATTGCAGCCACGGTTGGAAGCGATGCTGCACTGGTTTACGGCCGCTTGAAAGATTTGTCAGATTTAGATAACGATGGCCCAAAGAGTAGTTCTCCAGGTTCAGGCGGGGCCGTGCAGATAATGACAATTCACGGTTCCAAAGGTCTCGAAGCACCGGTAGTAGTAGCGTACGATATTTTCGCCACTGGAACAAGAGATTCCACATTCTCTTCTTCAGAAAATGTGCTGGTAACTCCCGACATTATTGCTGGAAGAATTCATCCTTGGAGAGGCATAAGTAAGCCACAGAGCGGGTTGTGGACAATCGCTCATTTGTTCGACGATGGCCAGCAAAGAGCTGAGCGTCGCAGGCAATTCTATGTCGCTTTGACACGAGCCCGGGATAGACTCATCATTGCAGGTGGACCAAATAACGGAGCCACATTGACTTCTGATGGACGAATTCAAATGAAACGTGGTAAAGGTAGACAGAACATGGGTTACATGTTCTTGGATGGCTTAGCACATGCTAGTATTCAGGCTGGAGAAGAAGGCTGTAGCTGGTCTACAGGAGGTCTCGACCAAATTGGCAAAACACTGACATTGGACCCTGCTAGTTTGTTTCAAGAAGCCCATCTTGGTGCAGAATGTGTAACTGGAATTTCGATTTTCCATCATCCAGATTGTTTCCAAGAAACTCCACCGAAATCGCTTGTAGAATCTTGGAGAGAGCGAATGGAGCTCGCACAAACCCCAGTCTCAGAAGAATCAGAAGAAGAGATTCGCAAGATATCATTCTCACATCCTATGACCTCTCATGGTCTGGATACCGCCTGGGCCTGTAACCGGAGACATTGGCTTTCTTCCAAACTTAATTGGAATGCAGAAAGAATGGATTTGGTAGCAGAAGAATCGGGTGAGCAATATTGGCCTAGTGCAACAGAGTTTGGTTCTCTTTTCCACAGATTANTGGAGATAGGTTTGGCAAATCCGGGTTCGCAAAGCCCCGATCTCGACTCTATGTGGACTCAGAAACAACAAGACAACCTTACCAATGAAAAAACGATTGACGAAGTAATGGCCCAATCAACTATATCGGATGCAGAGATTGCTGAGAGAACTCGCCTCAGATTGCTTCACCTCGGGAAATTAGCTAGGGAAGGATNGCTCGGTAAATTGGTTTCAGGTGAATCCTATGATGGATTTACTGTTGAAGGATTGAGAACAGAATTGCCGTTTTATTTCTCTCTAGAACATGAACCCAATTCCCTACACAGGACTACATGGTCACCTCATGGTGAGCAAGTGATTTCATTGGTCGAATCGATTAGCGCAGTTTTCAATGGTAGAGCAGACCTAGTTCTTGCTTTGAGAGACACCTCCGGGCAAGGTTGGTTACAGGTAGTTGATGCCAAAACCAAGCAATGTTTAGCAGGTTTCAATCCAAAAAGCCCTCTTGAGGGCAACGAACTTCAAACGGTTGCGGACAAGGAATCGCCATATGCCTCAACCCCTGCTGAAGAGGAAATTATCGGCGAACATCGATTGCAATTAGCCTTGTACAGTTTAGCCTTGGAGATAGCAGAGATTTCGAAACCAGAAAGCGAGAGAAGAAAGATTCTACCTCCAGCTATTCAGGTTTCAGCATCAGGTCGAATGATTAGAATGCAAGATGAAGATTTCAAACAGGCCCGTATTGATTTGATTTCTCTAGTTGAATGGTCGGGTGAGATTGCAGCAGCAGGAGAAGGGGTGCAACCTCCTCAACGTCTACCTATGTCCCAGGAAAAAACTTGCAAAACTTGTCCGTTTTACAGCGGGACAATCAAGTTATGCGGGCCTATTGATGAGAAACTCGGCCCATCATGACCAGTGTGCCTGGGAAATCTTCCTTAGCGGCAACTTGGTGGATTTGCACATCACTAAATCCTGCGGATTCAACAGCATTTTTCCATTCTTCAATTGACATAGTAGTCATATGCACTCCGACATACTCCGGCCAAGTTAGTGAATCTACATGCTCTAGATAGTGGTCAACTCCCGCAATCAGAACGCCTCCCTCTTCTAACCATTCATCGTGTATTTTGGTAATCATCTTGACCGGGTCTTCTAGATAGTACAGGAATTCCATAGTGTGAACCAAATCGAACTTCCTGCCAGGATTCCATTCTGGCAGAGTCCCATGAGAATACTTGTGTGCATCATCTGTCTCGCGTGCCTTTTTTATCATCTCAATAGCACCATCTACACCTTCACTGTGAGAGGCGCCTAATTCAGTTAGCAATCTGGTAACCCATCCATTTCCGCAACCTAGGTCAATTGCAGAAAAATCTGATTTCACATTTGGTAAAGCTAGTTCCAACATCGCATTTACAGAAGCAGCATGCCCTCTTTCCATCCCAGCATCTTTTCCTTTGAGCGCCCACTGTGAGAACACATCGGTAGCTGCTTTTTTCTCCATAATACGTCGCATATCAAAGCCCACGATAACCGTATGCCTCAATCGAAAGGAACATGTTCTAGGTTTATTTGCCGGAATCATGCAAATCTCTTCTCAGAGTATTGATGATGTGTTGTATCCAAAAATTGAAGCCCATTCAACAGGGTTTTTGCAAGTCTCAGAAATGCACACAATAGCGTGGGAAAGAAGCGGCAATCCAGATGGAATTCCGGTGATTGTAATTCATGGTGGTCCAGGCGGGGGAAGTCAGCCATCATATCGCAGATATTTTGATCCGGCAAAATTCGATATTATTCAGTTCGACCAAAGAGGTTGTGGGAAATCAACCCCTTACGCAGAATTAGAAGGCAATAATACGCAAGCATCGGTTTCAGATTTAGAGATGCTTCGACAACATTTCGGCCTAGAAAAGTGGCATGTATTTGGGGGCTCTTGGGGTTCAACCCTCTCTCTAATTTATGCTCAAAACCACCCTGATAGGGTTCTGAGTTTAGTCCTGCGAGGGATCTTTATGTGTAGAAAAAGCGAACTTCACTGGTTCTATCAAGACGGTGCAAGCCATGTTTTCCCAGACGCCTTTGACTCATACAGAGACCACATTCCAGAGAATGAGCAAGATGATTTGATCAAAGCTTATTATTCCAGATTAATCAGTGATGATGTAGAAATTAGAAGGGCTGCTGCAAGAGAATGGACTCGTTGGGAGATGGCTACAAGTCGTTTATTCCCCGACCCTGAGTATTTGGACAAGGCAGAGGATTTGGATTTCGCAGTTGCATTTGCGCGGATAGAGTGCCATTATTTCATCAATGCAATTTTCGTAGAAGAGGCATATATTCTGAATCACGTATCAGTGATTCAAGATATTCCAACAGTCATTGTTCAAGGACGGTATGATATGGTTTGTCCTGCACGCAGTGCTTGGCAGTTGCACAAAGCATTACCAAACAGCAAATTGGTGATGGTTGCAGATGCTGGCCATTCGATGGGAGAGACCAGCATTGCTCGAGAATTAGTCGCCGCAACCGATGCAATCGAATAATCAATAGAACGATATTTCACGCTTCGACCAAGCGTCGGCTTGATATGTAGGACCAATGTGGGTTGAGAATAAGGCGTAGCCTTAGGTGAGATAAATGTCCGATGCCGGAACCATCACTCCAGAAACTCAAATCAAAGAACTCACAGAGAAACTTGAGGAAGAAACCGACCGTTTACTCAAGCTGTATGCGGCTTATGAGCAGCAGGAAGCAGAGTTGAGAGACACGAAAGCCGAAGTTGAAGTTCTTGAGAAAGAAATCGTTGAGCGTGAAATCGAAAAAGAGAGCCTCGAAGCACTGCTAACCGAGAAAGACGCTAGAATTCGTGACCTAGAAATGAAAGCAGGCAAGTCTAGCAAGCAGGTCGAGCACTTAGAACCTGAATTGCAAAAGATGGAAGAAAAGTTCTCTCGGGAAAAAGATAGACTTGGCAAGGTGTTCTCAATTGCTGAAGAATTGGACAACGATTTGCGACTTGCAGTTGTCGAATTACAAACAAGAGACGATTGGTACATGGAGCACATGTCACTATTCGAGGACCTGAACAAAGCAATCAAGCGCCGATATGAGATGATCGAAGCTGCAGCAGAAGCAGAGAGGCAATCCCAACACATGGGAAGAGCGATTACTGAGAGAATGGAAGAAATGGTAGAAGCTCGTGCTGCTGAAATGACTCTAGAAGAAGCGAGTGAAATCGAATCTGTTGAAGCAGAAAACACTCCAGAATCAACTGCAGAAGCAACAACTGAAGACTCCGAAGAAGACGAATGGAATTGGTCTGAATCGGTTCTTACTGGAGTTATGCAGAAGAACAATATCTCCGATAGAGATGCATTCATCGAGTTCGCAAAATCGTATGATATGGATGGAAACAAGTATCTCAAGGGCTCAGAATTGGGTGCGGCAGCAGCAGATTTCGCTGCGAAAGACGCACCTGCTGAAGAAGCCCCTGCCGAAGAATCACCAGCCGGTGAGGAATCTACTGATGACTCGGAAGATGGAGACAAGGAACCAGAAGTCGTCTGGAGAAATTCCGGAGACTCTCAGGACAACCAGTAGGTGAGCTACTTGGCTATGTTAGCCAGAGGCGGATTTCTGCCTGTAATTACTCCGACATTAATGGGTGTTGGATTCATTCTAGTCGGCTGGTTCGTCAACCCTCTACACGGACTGGCTCCTGGATTAGGCGTCCTGATGCTAATGTTGGCAGCATTTTTTGCCAACTTTTGGAGAGACCCCGACCGACCAATTCCGAGAGATGAAGGCGTGATCGTATCTCCTGCAGATGGACATGTAATGTTCGTGAAGAGAGAAAGAGCGACTGGTCGCAGGCCTTCAAAGGAAGAGATGGACAGTGCTGAAGAGGATGAACACACAGGGTCGTGGCATCCAGAACCTTGTGAAGAGATATTGTCATTCTCGACTGAACAACGCTTTGAAGCAGTACCGGAGGGAGAGGAAACGGATACTGATGTTTGGAGAATCGCAGTATTCATGTCTCCTCTAGATGTTCACGTTAACCGCTCTCCGATTGCCGGTAAGATCACCAGAATGGAGCACAGAACCGGAAAAGGCCTCAGAAGGGGACCGTTCCTTCCCGCTTTCAGAAAAGAAAGCGAATACAACGAGAGAGTTAGAACACTTTTCCAAAGAAAGGATGGATTACTAGTCGAAGTTATGCAAATTTCCGGGGCACTAGCTCGCACAATTATTCCATGGAAATCAGAGGGAGATGAATTGCGAAGAGGAGAAAGATTCGGGATGATTCGACTAGGCAGTAGAGTTGATGTCCGAGTTCCCGCATCCAAGTTCACCCCTTGTGTTATCAGCGCAGAAGACGATAACAAAGAATATCCAAAAGGCGAGTTCGTCAAAGCGGGTTCTACAATACTTTACAGAGGGATTTGATGGGATTTAAGCGAGAGATTTTCCCGTTTCTTTTGATGCTATTTGTGTTGTTGCCAACCGGTTATTATTTTGCAGGCTCCATTGTCTATAATGGAGTTGCATTTACCAACACTGATTGTTGGGGTAATTTTGACCAAAACACGCCAGAACAATTCGCACCTTTGAGAAACGAAGTCCCACTTAACGAATCACAAAATAGCGAAAATATCTCCTCCAATATTATGACAGGGCTGTCAGAATATTGGTGGCCAGGTTACGAATCTGCCACTATTGATGTTGAAGACGAAGACATCTATCTGTCAGCATGGTACTTGAAGCAAGATGAATCAATGCCTTGGGTAATTTTCGTACATGGAATTAGAGGATGTAAATCTGATGGGTCAATTCTACTACCCTCTGGAATGTTAGCAAATGCAGGATTCAATGTTGTAGTATTTGATTTACGAGACCATGGAGAGTCATCAATTGACGACAACCGTGTTTCTGGCGGTCAAGATGAATGGGTAGACGTGATTGCGGTATTTGATTGGGTAATCGATGAGCATAATGCCAAACCCGAAGATATTGGAATTTATGGCAATTCGATGGGCGCAGGTACTGCAGCTATAGCATTCACATTGGATGATAGAATACAATCAGTCTGGTTAGAATCTGGATATTCTGACATGGGGGACATAGTGGTCGAAGAATTGGAATTCCAAGGCTATCCAACATTCTTGGGTGGCGCAGGAATCTTTGCAGGCAAAATAATTGCAGGTCAGAATCTGGTTGAACATTATCCAATAGATGCAGCAACAGATATTGGTGAAAGACACATGTATGTTGTACATGGAAATCAAGACAAGAGAGTTCGAGTACATCACGGAGAAAAGATGTGCGATGAGGCCTTTGAAAATGGAAATGAGAGCAAAATCACTTGTTGGTTCAAAGATTCTGTCATCAGATATGATGTTGGAGAAGGGATGGAAAGTGATGAACATCAAACTTTGATGTTGACTGACACTGCTGAATATGAGAGTAGGATTGTTGATTTCTTCACTGAGTCTTTGATGTAAGGATTCAAACACGCGAAGCCGGAGGCATAATCATGGCGAATGGTAAATTGACTATGGTCGGAGAGTCGGACAAGCGTCCTGCTCGCATCCACGACCTAGTCAAAGCTCCAGCAAATACTCCATGGGCACAGGAGAGAAAATATTCGTGGGATGCCAAAGACCCTGCAACAGTATATTACACTCCTGAAACGCTTGCTGACGGAACTCCTACAACTGCTTTAACGGTGATATTGAGGACTAAGGGTTGCCATTGGTGGTGGTCTAGTGGTTGCACATTTTGTGGATATTTTAACGATACAAGAGATGACGTAACCAGTGATGATTTACATTCACAATGGGAGAAATCACTGGCTAGGTTTGACGATTTTGAATCGATGGGTATGGTCAAAGTATACACTTCAGGAAGCCTCCTAGAGGACAGGGAAATACCATTGGATTTCCAAGAGAGAGTTCTGAGAGATTGTCACGAGATGGGTAAGGAATTGGTTGTCGAGAGTAGAACAGAACAACTCAGTGAAGAGAAGCTTGCTTGGGCAACAAAAATCAATCCTAAATTTTCAGTCGCTATCGGCTTAGAAGCATATGATGATGAAGTATTGCGCTTCCATGTCAACAAGGGCTTCAGCACAAAAAGTTGGGACAGAGCAGTAGAAAACTTGGAAAAATTCGGATTGAGAATCAAGACCTATCTTATGTTCAAACCACCTTTCATGAGTGAGGGTGACGCATTAGTACATGGTGCGAAATGGATTAGAGACGTAGCAGAAAGAAGTGATGAGATAAGTGTCAACCCAATGAATATCCAAAGGGGTACAGTGATTGACAGATTGTTTCGAGCAAATGAATACCGCCCTCCGTGGTTGTGGTCATTAGTTCAATTGATTCATGATGTTCACTATGACATCCATCCGACTAATTCAGGTAATGGTGCAGATGATCAAGTCAGCCGCCTAATCATCCATCCCACGGCTGGAGGCAAGGTAAGGGGAGCCCACAATTGTGGTTCATGTGATGGCGAGGTCGTGGCTGCCATAGAGCGTTATTCAGTAAGCGGAGATATCCATGAACTGGACGGACTTGATTGCGAATGCAAACAAGTTTGGAAGTGCGAAATTGAGTTAGACAAATCTATGCCAATACCACTTGGTTCTGGTAAAAATCGTAGAGGAAATGCACTATTGCATCTTCGTTCGCCATGATTGTTCGCTGGTCAATGTTTATGACCGTATCATAGGTGGCGTAAATGACCCCTACGGGGTCAAGGTGATTTAATGGCCAATAATACGATACTGCCCGATGTGTCCGAAGGAATCGCAGAACCATCTGCATCTCGAGTAATTCTTGTTATCATGACAATAGGCCTAGTCGGATTAATCGCACTATTCAGCAACATTTTCGGCTGGGACACTGTTCCAGTAATTGGCGAAATAGTTCCATTCATGGAGAATCTCGGAGGTTCAGGAATTTGGTATTACTTGATTGGAATTTTTGTTGGATGCGGTATGATAATCGCTAACCTAATCGGAGGCGTCCTTTCGGACTAAGGAGGAGTTGAGATGTCTGAAGCATTTACAACATCGGCAATACTTCTCGTGACCCTTCTGCTGTTCACTCATTACATGCAGAAAGGATTCGGCGGAATGAGCACACCACTACGTCAGTTCGGAATGTTCCTTCTAACCAAGGCAGCAGGTCCAGCATCAGACCTCTTCCAAGAAAGAGAAGGTAGCGGTGCGAAGACTTGGATGCAAACTGGAGTTTTCTGGTTGGTTCTTGCCGGTATCGGTGGTTTCCTATCTGCTTGGCACAACTACGATCCAGCAGCATTGGATTCTCTTTCCAACATCGGCTGGTCATATGATGACGGTAGTGCTCTTCACTACTTCAACGAAGTTGCAATGACCACAGCGGTATTTGCAATTCTAATCGGTGGAAGCCTAGTCGCTCACACTCGCACCACTGGTTCCAAGCTTGCTAGTGAAGCCAATGCATCTCTAATCGCAATGGCTTGGACTGCTCAGGTTTTAGTCGGCTTGGTTCTTTGTGTTCTAGATCACTGGGATATCCTAACTTATGGAGTAAAGGAAGCGGCTCTGTATGGATTGGTTTCGGGTCTCCTTGTTCTTAGCCTACTAGTCAACTCATTGATTACCATGGGCGGACGTGGGTCATCTCCAATCTCTGTTCCATCTTGGTTCCTAATTTTGGCACTGTTCACTTTGCTATTCAGCAGATTCGCAGTCGCTCTGGGAGAAACACTGGATTGGACTGGAACAGTTTGGGTAGCCGATATCATGGCATCCGGCTGGGTTCTTCTGGCTCTGATGTTCGGGGTAGGGTACCATGTATTGTCACATGTTACAGGCCAGCCAATTTGGTCAGGTAGTCTAACCAAGGCTTCTATGTTCTTGTTATTCGTAACCGTGCCACCATTCTTCCTCTCAGAATCTGCTCATGCTGATAATTTCGCACAATCCATTGGAGCAATTCTAGTTACCATGGGATTAATGCCAGTAATGGCAGCATCAACAAATATGCTTTGCACAATCCGCGGAAATGCTAGTGCAGTAGTTGAGAGCCCAGGTGCAACAGCAGCAGCAGGTGGAGCTATTCTACTCCCCGTCTTTGCGTTACTCGGTTACTTCACAGGTCTGAATGTAATGGTTGGTGACGGAAGCCTAGCAGGCGTTGCAGACACTGTCAACTCATCCTATCTGTATGTAGTTGGAGGCTTGTTTGCACTCGCTGCACTATTCCACTCATACCCACTAGCAGCTGGAAAATCACTGACTGGCTCAGCTAGTACAGCATCATGGCTTGTAATCGGTGGAGGTTTGTTTTCTACAATCCTATTCCTAATGGGAGATTGGTCAGAGAACACACTGATTGAAGCTGAAGTTGAAGATGTATCGGGCAGCCTATCCGGATTCGCATTGACTGGAGCGTTCGCCTTCTATGGTGTAGTAATCGGTTTCATCCTTGCTGCAAACAGTGTAGTCAAGACATTGCTATTCGGTAACCTGAAGTCATCAAGTGCAGGTAACACAAGCGACATTTCTGCATACAATTTAGTTGAGGGAACAACAACAATCAGAGCATTATTTGGTCGAGGAGTCGGGATTGATACGACTCTTATAATCGGCGAATCCGAGGAAGAGTCCTCTGGCAGTTCTACAATTATCGAAGTCTCTGCAGACTTGCACAACGACGATGTTGATGAATTCCCAGTTACCTTTGATGAAGACCTAGTAACTCTAACCAAGTGGCTATGTGGTAGAGGAACTACAACTGCACAATTCTTCGCTTGGGCTGATGTAGATGACTCTGGAGAAATTGACATGTTTGAATTCGCTAACGCACTGAGAGTTGCAGACATTGCAGACCTTCCTCCTTGGGATATTGAGAACTTGGTCAAAGTAATGGACATCAATTCTGACGGCAGAATCAATCTACCAGAGTTGGACATTGCTCTACTAAACATTCGAAACACATTAGGTATCGAATTCGTACCATATGAGGAAGAATCTACTGAAGATGAAGCAGTTGAAGAAGCGATAGAAGAGCCCGCTGAAGAGGAAGAAGAGGCTCCTGAAGAGGAAGAATCTGAAGAAGAGCCAGAATCCGCTGAAGCACCATCTGAAGCAGAAATCAAGAAGAAAGAGGAATTAGAACGAGTTAAAGCAAACGCTTCGAAGATTGACTTTGACGTTCTAGGTACCGCAGAGGCTTCAGATAAGGATGACCTTCAAGCAATCAAGGGAGTAGGTCCGTTTATCGAAGAGAAGTTGAACACACTAGGCATCTACACCTACGAACAGATGTCTAAGATGACTAGCGAACTTGAGGATACAGTTAACGAGGCAATCGAGTTCTTCCCTGGGCGTGTAAAGCGAGACCAGTGGGTTGCACAATCCAAGACATTACTAGACGGAGGCGTATGGGTCGATGAAGGTTCAAACAAGTCAAACCTGAAGGGAATGAAGAAGGCAGAATTGGTGGAAGTTGCTGACTCAATGGGTCTAGACACATCAGGAACCAAGGCTGACCTAATCGAGAGAATTACCAAGGCGTGATGCAATGCGCATTGGTTTGGTAGGTAAGCCAAACGTCGGCAAATCGACATATTTCAGTGCTGCAACTTTAGCAAAAGTTGACATTGCAAATTATCCGTTTTGTACCATTGAAGCTAACGTAGGAGTTGCTTTCATTGCAGCCCCTCAACCATGCCCTTGCAAAGATCTACGAGAACGTCTTGAAGCGGATGGTCGCCTAGAACCAGTTAGTGACGATGACCCTAGGCAGGGTAGTATCTGCGAGCCACGAACAGGTAGTTGTGTTGGCTATGTACGACTGGTTCCGACATTCCTAGTAGATGTAGCAGGATTAGTTCCAGGAGCAGCGGATGGGCGAGGAAGAGGCAATGCTTTCTTGTCAGATTTAGCAAACTGTGACGCTTTAATTCAGGTGGTGGATGCTGCGGGTCTAACAGACATAGAAGGTAATCCAATTGCAGCAGTAGAGGATGTTGAATCCGCATTGAAGGAAGAAACATCATTTTTGACACAGGAATTAGATTCGTGGATTTATGGCATTCTAGACGATGGTTGGTCCCGAGGTTCACGCCGAGTACAAGCAGAAGGCGACAAGGGTTTGAGCACATTTTTACAAGAGAGATTTACAGGATTAGGTGCATCTCTATCTCACGTTTTGCAGGCACTTGATGGATTTAGAAATCAGTGGGGTGACTTAGACACTCCATGGATGTGGCCCGAGGAGAAAGTCCGTTCATTGGCCTTGCATCTAAGAAGCCAATTATTCCCAATTCACATTGCAGCAAACAAGGCAGATTCTGCAAAGGGGACTCCTTGGAATGCTATCGAAGCTAACGGTATTATTCAGCCAACTATGGCAGACATGGAATTGGCATTGCGTAGAGCAGATTCTGGCGGTATGATTTCTTATTCTCCAGGTAGTGATTCATTCGATATCGTGGATGAATCTAAGTTGAATCCTGCACAACTTAATGCTCTGTCATCAATGAAGGATAAACTTGCACAGTCTGGTGGAACAGGAGTTGCAGAACTACTCAGCAGTGTATTATTCAATGCTCTCGACCATGTCGTAGTCTATCCTGTAGCAGACGAAAACGCATGGAAAGATAGTGAAGGAAGGATACTGCCAGATGCCTTTGTAGTTCCTAATGGAATAGAAGCCAAGGCATTAGCATACAAGGTCCACAGTGACCTTGGTGACGGCTTCATCAAAGCAGTTGATGGACGCAGTCGCAGAGTAGTTGGTGCCGATCACGAGTGTAGTGATAGCGACGTAATCAAAA